>NZ_JAYGHW010000050.1:0-18655 GCF_034932185.1 Spirulina sp. CCNP1310
AACTTTTGCGCTGGACGCAAGCAACGCTTCAGGAGAATCGACCTCTACTTTGGCTGGAGTCATCCTGTCTGAGCAAGTTGGCTCGTTGAGTGAAGAATCCCCGTCGCTTTAGCGCGGGGAGTGTCAAAGCTTGTCTCGAAGTGGGCCTTCGTAGTGCGAGATTTAGTCCGTTCTTCGTTGCATTTCAACTCACTTTCCGCAGGTTGACATTTTATTTTTACTGTGGATTGCTAAACGCAATCGCTGTAAGCTTTGTGGGAAGAGACTGCTGGGATTTGCCAATTTTGAGAACTCAATGCGTAGCTTAATGTTCCGTAATAATTTGAGTGGCAACCTCCAAAGTCCAAACCTGCCATTTTTCAAGGCTTTCAGGAAGCAAAAAATAATGCACATTTTAATTTATTTGTCAACCTGCGGAATGTCGGTTCTAATCAAGCTAATTTCACCATATTTTCTGAAGACCGATTGTTAATGGTGAAGCAGCCAAAGACCATTGGAGAGAACCTGCCAAGCCCCAATAAAAGCGAGTACCAGGGTAATAAATTGAATCCAACTGCTTAATTTAGGGTTAGAGGAAGGTTGAGATTGAGGAAGTTTGCGCATGGGAATTAATAAAGATATGGCATGAACCAAGGGGATTAAGCTTTGAAACTTCTAAATGCAAGGGGGAGTAGACGGAAGTCCGCACTACAAACCGAGTTTTAATGATTGTGGCTAGTGCTATAGTTTTCACAATGACCATTTCAATGTTCAGCTTATCAATTTAACGCACCCTACTCTTTAATCTGTAAAGGTAGGGTGCGCTAGACCTAATCAAAGATGATGTTTAGGTGGAGATTTTGCCCAACGCACCAAAGCGATTAACCCTCACTCAGGTTGTTTGCTTACCACTTTTTATAGGGTAAGAACTTACCATTCATGATGATTTTGACGCGATCGCCCTTGGGATCTGCCTCTTTTTCCACATGGAGCGTGAAATCAATGGCGCTCATAATCCCATCGCCAAACTTCTCATGCACCACATCCTTAATCGGCATCCCATACACCTGCATAATCTCATAAAGCCGATAAATCAGGGGATCCGTCGGCACAACTGGCCCCAAACCTTTCAACGGGCAAGTCGTCAGTTCCGGAGCCAAACCCGCATCCAAACCCAAAGCCGCCAACAGTTGGCCCGCCTCCTCTGGGGAGGCACTGGCTTGGCGATAGATCACCGCAGCAATCCAGACTTCATCACGCCCCAACTTTGCCCCCAATTCCGCAAAAGTTAAGCCAAAAGACTGCTTTGCCGCCAATAATGTTTGGGTAATTTCCGGTAAATCAACAGTAGCCATTCTAGATCTCCTGATTCAGTAATTTAGGTGCAATCAACAGTGAACATAAACGGGGTGCGCTGAGGTTAGGCGATCGCCCGTCTACGAATCCGAGCCTCTTCAACGGCGCGGGTTTCTCGCGAGAGATGGAGTTCCATCTCTGCTTTGATGTCATGGTAGGCGGGTTGCTCATCGAGGGACTCGCGATGGCGCGGCCGGGGAAAAGGCACCTCTAAAATTTTGGCAATTTTAGCCTCCGGCCCCCGCGTCATCATGACAATTTTGTCGGAAAGCAATAGGGCTTCCTCAATACTATGGGTAATTAAAATCACCGTCTTGCGCTGTTGTTCCCAAATTCGCTCCACTTCATCTTGCAAAAATCCCCGCGTTAACGCATCTAATGCGCCAAAGGGTTCATCCATGAGCAGGATTTGTGGATCAATAGCTAAGGCCCGCGCAATGCCGACCCGCTGCTTCATCCCCCCCGATAACTCATGGGGATGGCGATGTTCAGCGCCGATCAGACCCACCAATTCAATATACTCACGGGCGATCGCCTTTTGGCGGGTGACGGATAATTTCGGATTCACCGTTTCAATGGCAAAGCGAATATTATCAAGCACCGTCATCCAGGGCATGAGGGCATAGTTTTGAAAAACAACGCCGCGATCCGGGCCAGGGCCAGTAATAGGCACACCGTTGATCAAAACTGTCCCCGTGGTGGGTTCCGATAACCCGGCAATGATGTTTAACAATGTGGATTTACCACAGCCAGAAGGGCCAATAATGGACACAAATGTATTGGCTTCAATGTCGAGGTTAATATCCTCTAAAGCAGTGTAGTCAAGGGTGGCTTTGCGGGTCATGCGGCTAAACCAATCCCGCTGACCATAATAGGTTTTAGAAACCCCTTGAATTGAAAGTGGCGCACTCGCGGACATAGTAGCAGTTTGGCGAACAGCAGTGGAGGGAGTGAGGATCATAATCGTTTTCCAAAGGCAACCCAGGTTTGTAGAAAACTAAAGAGGCGATCTAGGATTAAACCAACCCCGCCAATCACCAAAATAGCGGTAATAATACTGGTGATTTTGAGATTATTCCATTCATTCCAAACGAAATAACCAATCCCCGAACCGCCAACGAGAATTTCAGCGGCAACAATGACTAACCAAGCAATGCTAATACTGATCCGCAAACCAGAAACAATATAGGGAGCCGCCGCCGGGAGGATCACTTTTGTCAGCGTGCGCCAACGGGATGCTCCTAGGGTGCGGGTAACATCTAGGTAAGCAGAATCTACATGACTTACGCCAAACTTGGTGTTAATGAGTGTGGGCCAGATGCTGGTAATGGCAATCACAAAAAGCGCTGTGCTTTCTGAATTTTTGAGCAGACCTAAGCCAAGGGGAAGCCAAGCAAGGGGGGAGACAGGTTTGAGAATTTGAATGAAGGGATCTACCGCCCGTGAAATCACCTCCGATAAGCCGATTAAGATCCCCAAAGGAATGGCGATCGCCGACCCAATGGCAAACCCGATCATAACCCGGCGTAGGCTTGTCAGCAACAGCCAACCAATGCCTTTATCATTGGGGCCATAGTCAAAAAAGGGTTTAGACAGCCACCACCAAGTTTCTTTGATCGTTGCACTAGCGGAGGGCATCAGTTGGGAAAATATGCCCATATTTACGCCCATTTCCCAAAATAGGAGGAGCAGGCCGAGAATGAGCAAAAATAACAGGAAGGCCTGTTGATTGATACTGAGGGCGATCAAGGGTTTCGGTTTTGATCGCAGGGTGGGTAATGCGGGATTGTTCATCAGCGATCAGGATTTTTGGGAATAGGTAATAGGGAATGGGGAATAGATTTCAATGGGTTGGTGGTATCGCTTTTACTTGAATCCTTGAGTACAATCCTCCTTCGTATTGTGGACTTCACTCCGCTTTTTACAAAGGAAACTGTCCTAAAGGTCATCGATAAAAGCTAGATTTAGAAAAGGGAAGAACTAAGGTCTTCACAACAAACTTTTGGCGTGATGACTTTATAGCAATTTCTAGAGCCATGGGGTACAAAGATCCCCCTCAATCCCCCTAAGCCCCTTCGGGGATACGCCTTCGGCGTAGAAAAAGGGGGAAGTAGAGTTCTCATGAGTCGCGAAAACGCTATAGTTTGGCTTGTTGCTATTGGCCAAATTCTTCAATTTGTGCGGCCACATAGGATGCGGGATCACTGGGATCAAATTCATCAAATTTCAAGGTTTCTGAACGTTCCACCTCAGTAGGGGGCGATTGGCCCAATTCTGTTTGTAGTTCTGCCGCTAAATCTGTGAGGAAAATATCCTGGGCAATTTGCTCATAGTCCACTCCCTCACCGGACATCAGATCCCAGCGCACCATCTGCGATGAAATCCATTTTGCAAAGCTTTTCCAAGGGTAGGGATCAAAGCCGATGCGATCAGGCACATTGAGAGTATTGCCGAGACCATCCTCAAAGGTTCCGGTGAGAACTGCTTCCACCACAGGTAACGGCTGGTTGAGATATTGGCGATCAATTAATGCAGCGGCAATATCTTTGCGATTGGCAGGATCATCGGCATAGCTGGCTGCATCAATGATGGCTTTATTGACCGCCCGAAATGTATTGGGATTTTCAGTAATCCAGTCCTGACTCGCAGCAAAGGCACAACAGGGATGACCATCCCAGAGATCCTTGGTCAGCATATGAATATAGCCAACCCCCTCAAAGACTGCCCGTTGATTAAAGGGATCGGGCATCAGCATCGCGTCAATTTCATCAGATACCATTTTGGCGACGCTATCCGGTGGCGGAACGGGGAAGATTTGCACATCGGTATCGGGATTCAGACCCCCCGTGGCGAGGTAGTAGCGCATTAAGAGATTGTGCATTGAGAAGGGAAAGGGAACACCAATGCGGAACCCTTTAAAATCCGCCGGCCCTTTCACCGTATCGCGGTGTTTAATGGCCACAGTAATTGCTTGGCCATTGATATTTTCAATGCTGGCCAGTTTGACAGGGAAAGTGGCTGAACCTAGCCCTAGGGTCATGGCAATGGGCATGGGGGAGAGCATATGATAGGCATCTAGCTCACCGGCGATCGCCGAATCCCGCACAGCGGCCCAGTTCGGCATCTTCACCACCGAGACATTCAGCCCATATTTTTCATAAAAGCCTAAGGGTTCAGACATCACAATGGGGGTGGCGCAGGTGATGGGAATGAAGCCAATTTTTAGCTCGGTTTTTTCAAGATTGCTGGGTATATCCGCCCCAGTGTCCGATGCAGTATCTTCAGACTGGCTGCCCTCTTGAGAACAGCTTGCCAAGGCCACTAAAGCCCCCGCCACGGCCACCCGCTTTAAAAATTCACGACGGCTAAATTCACCATTGCGGATTGTATTACTAAAAAACTCGACAGCATGAACACCAAAGGCGGCGGCCATGGCTTGATCTAACCCCCCCGCCTCTTTAATCAGATCACGGCAAAACTGTTCCCGTGCTGGATTGCCACCGCTGATATTTTTCAGCAGCAATGCTTCGCGCATATCAACTTGGGTGAGGGTCTTGGCCATGTTGAGGGCATCAGACCGATAAACTCCCATTTTGACGAGATCACTCAGCCAATCGGTGGGATCACTAGGCATACTTGCTAAGAATTGCCAATGATCCTGTGGTAAGTGATGACCACCACAATAGCACCGGGTATGAATGGACTCAGATGTGCTCGGGAAAACTGTCATAGCAAATTCACCTGACTCAATATGTGGGTTGGATTCGCATGTTGGTGCTGCAAGGCAGCTTAAAACTCGTTGGGCTTAAGGTATCAAGTTTGATGGCGGAGAGCATTGCAACTTTTTTCGCAAAGATAGGATTTTCTTTCGGTAAAAAAGCCATCTGGCTATTGATCGCTGAGAACATAACTTTTTGGTTAATAGATGCTCACAAAGCGGAACAAAAGCCGCAAAATGAATTCCATGATACAGAAAATCTCTCAAGTCTTGATTCGAGGTTTATCCTGTTGTAATTGTTCTGAATTTGGCAGAGAAAATGTATAGGTTGATACTTAACATAGGGGATTGCGAAAGTATGAGAACGCCACTTCCCCCTTTTTAAAGGGGATTGAGGGGAATCTTTGTACCTCAAGTTTATGAAAACCGCTGTACAAAGTCTGGTTGGGCAAAACCCAAGATTCGTCGGGATGAGTTTGTTGAATCCTGGCCGCTTTAACTTTGACAGGCTCAGTCTTCGCTATTTTTAGGGTATGAAAGCCGGATTGCGTATCATTTGATCCTGTTGCCCATTACCAAGGATTGCCGATCAGAGTGAAGGCACTCCAATAGTAGGGATGGGTGAAGTCAACGGTGGAGGCATGGCCCAGACTTAAACTAGGGGGAAGGGTAAGGCGGGCGGTGGGGGTGATCATTTCATTGCCATTGATGTAAATGTTGCCCCGTAACATCGCCAATTGGGCCAAACGCAATGCTCCGGCTTTGGTTGTCACCTGATCTAACTGGTCATAAAATTCACTCATTAACGCCAAAGTTCCCGCATCGCTCACCGCCCACAAACTCCCCAAAGCGGTTTTCACCCCTGCGGCTACGGCTAGACCTGCAAACCCTAATTCCGCTTGGCGATCGCCTAAGGCCGTCTGGCAAGCACTCAACACCAACAGATCCACCAAGGGATCATCCAACCCCAAGGCCTGCAATTCATCCAACCCCAAACGCTGATCCCAAAACTGAATATAGGATTGATCCGCTTCGCCGGGGCGGAATTCCCCATGGGTAGCCAAGTGAACAATACGGAAGGGTTCCCCTTGGCGACGGGCCATGAAGTTAGCCACCGTAAAGGCTTCGTTGAGCAGGGTTTCCCCCTGCCAAAACTGACGGGCGATCGCCTCCACCTCCACCGGCACAGCGGGTAAATTCACCTGCTCGCTAAAGGTTTCGGTTCCCATCGCCAACACCGTTGCCCCCTCAAGACTGCGATAGCTCAAATCCGTGAGGGACAAGCTAGGCATCAGGCCAACACTGTAGCGCTCGATAATATGGCCCTTACCATCGTGGAGGGCCGCCAAGGGAAGCGATCGCAAGCCCGCATCCAGAATCCAAGCTAAATGCTGAATCCCGTGGAGTTTTAACTGGGGTTCTAGGGGAGCAAGGAGCCAGTCATAAAGTTGCTTCGCTGCGGGCCGATAGGCGTTTCCCCGTTGGGGGCTATTCACCGCCCGCCGCATTTCGGACACCTGACGTAACAGGAGCGATCGCGTTGCCTGGGGAACCCGGCGCTGAAGGATCATGCCATCACTCGTCACCAGCACCAACTCCAATTGATCCGTAGGGTTCCCAGCCTCTAAAGCCAATTCAAGTAACTGGCGACGATTGGCCCCAAACCCTTGATCAAAATCCCGGATCGTCTGATCCGGGAGAATCGCCATTTCCCCCGGTGGACGAAAGAAGGCATAAATCACCCCAGTCCGGCGGCCCGTTGCCTCCTCCGCTTCCCGGAGTCGCTCCTGGGCTTGGGCGAGGGAAATGGGGCGACCATTCCCCCCCACATGGGCGGTAAAAATGTCGGTTAATGCAGATTCTAAAGTTTCCACCGTTGTCCCCTCCTCCAGATCTAAAAGGCTGCGGTTGACGAATTCGCGATCGATGGTGTGGAGGAGGCTGTTAAGGTTGAGGGGAGCATGGGTGAGGGTGAAGGGGATCGTGATCTCTGGGGTGAGGCTGGCAAATCCGTTATATCGGCCCACTAAGCCATTGGCCCGCAAATTAAGCCGGACAATGCCTTGAGGATCCGTGAACAGCGTCAGGGCTTCTGTCAGGGCCGTGGGGCCGGTGGTGGGGAAGCTGAACGTGATGGGCAAACCAGGGAGGGGACGGCTAAAAGCCGCTTCAGTGAGTTGCACGGTTAAGGCTTCCCGAAAAGGGGTGTTAGGAACTGTCAATTGGTTATTGCCGCCGAGAATCGTTAAGTTAAATCCAGCGGATTCATAGGCTCCCCGATCCACGGTTCCGCCATGAATGCGATTGGTTCCCCGGTGATCTAAACCCCCTGCCACAAAGGCATTATTGCCGCTGTTGAGGGCGATACTGGTGGGGCGGAGGGCATGGGTTGGGGTGGGGCCGCCGTAGTCCCCCAAGGGGAGTAGGCCCGCGTCGGTGGTGAGAATCGTTCCTGCCCCTAGGGTGAGGTTGGTGGGGCCGGTGGTACTGCCCAGGATGGAAGATTCAATCGTGCTACCCGCCCAATTGCCCACCAAATCCGGTGCTTCACCCCCATCATCCTGGTTGATAATGATGCTATTGCGGATCGTGAATATCCCCGCTGGCCGGAAAATGCCCCCCCCATTGCCGATGATGGTACGGTTGTTGACAATTGTTGTATTCGTAATCGTGCCGCCAGTGCTGATGATGCCCGCCGCGTTGCCAAGGGCTTGATTGCTGCTGATCGTACTGTTGGTGAGGTCAACAGCCCCGGCGGTAGAGATTCCCGCCCCAGCATTGCCCGTATTGTTGTGTATCGTGCTGCGATTGAGCGTAACCAACGCGCCGCCATGGAAGCCCCCTCCTAAATTGCCCCGATTATTGGCGATCGCACTTTCGGTAATCGTGGCCGCTCCTGCGGAGAAAAGCCCGCCCCCAAAAGCTCCGGCGGTGTTGCCGGTAATTTGGCTATTGTTCAAGGTTGTCGTTCCACCCGCACGAAGCCCGGCCCCATCAAAGGCGGCTCGGTTATTACTGAAAAGGCTATTGGTCACGGTGAGGGCGGCCCCCAACGTATAAATGCCGCCACCGCTGACAGTCGTTGCCGTATTGTTGCGAATCGTACTATTCGTAATCGTGGTTGCAATGGCAATCGAACCACCGCCATTCAAATGAGCAGTGTTATTTTCCAGCAAACTATTGGCGATCGTCAGGTTGTTAATATTGTTGATCGCCCCACCATCCCCTGCTGTTGCCTGGTTGTTGCTGAGGGTACTGTTATTGACAGTCACGGCTCCACCAGCGCGAATGCCACCCCCCGCGTTAGCAATATTGTTGCGGAGGATGCTGTTATTGAGGTTTACAGTTCCTATGGAGGCAAAAATACCGCCGCCGCTTGTTGTCGCGTTATTGTTTTCGACAATGCTATTGGTGAGGTTAATCGCTCCTGATGTATTTGCAATCCCCCCACCACTAACCCCAGCAACATTACCTTGAACGATGCTATTGGTGAGATTCACCACGCCGCCATTGCCGTTAATGCCACCGCCATTGGCAGCAGTATTGCCGCCGGTAATCGTGAGAAAATCGAAGGTGGTGCTTACAGGCGTAGTGATGTTAAAAATGCGAAAAGTATTATTCCCCTGAATCGTGACGTTGGTTCCTTGGCCAGTAATCGTTAACCCATCGGTAATTGTTAATTCAGTACTGGTCAGTCCCACAAGGTTAATCCCTGGGGCAAACCGGATTTCATCGGCTCCGGGGAGGAGATTGGCAGAAGCGATCGCCTCCCGCAAGGATCCCAACCCCGCATCCCCGCCATTGCTAACGGTAAAAGTCGCGAGGATGTCGTTAAAATTCGCCAAAACAGAGGGGGAAAAAGCGAGTTCTGCCTCAATATTTCCCGTTGACCGCTCCAAAATCCAATCTCCTCCCAAGGCCGCGCTCCCCGTCCCATTGGTAGAAGCCGCCACATCGGCCCCGGTGCGATCGCCCAACGTGGACATCAACGCTTCCCCCACCGTCCCCAACGCCGTAAAGCAACTATAGAGCAACAGATCTGCCCCATCCCTCAGGGCCGCGCCCCATGTTTGCAATTGATCGCTATATTGATCAACCGTCGTGGCATCGATAAAATCCGACCCTAACCAAAAATTTCCCGCCTCCCCCTCCCCAACGAGATGTAGCTCATCAACGCTCCCCGCTTCCACCGCCGCCAATTCCGCCGTAATCCGTGCGATCCCCGATTCACCCGGCCCAATGCCCATAATCGTCGTACCGGCCCGGCCCCCATAGAGCAAACTCTGAAAATCCGGCACGGTGGCATCGAGAAACACATAGGCCACAGGTATCTCTGCGTTGCCGTAGCGGCTGACGATGGGGGAATTGGTATAAATTAATTGCGGATCAAGCTGGATCGGTTCACTCGCCGCCAGATGAATGCGATCGCCCCTCACTAACCCATCCCCCCCCACCGTCCCCACCGTCGGCGCAGCTAACCCCGTCCCCGTGAGCAATGTGGGTAAATCCATCGGCGTAATTCCCGCTGTAACGGCTTCAGTCGGCAATTCCAAACTCAGCAATCGCCCCGGTTCTGAGAGACGAATGCGATGTTCCCCCGGAACCGCCGCCAATGTGATCGATTTCCCCTCAATTTTGCCCGCGTTGATCACCGTACCGCCGTAAAGGCCGATATGCCCTGGGGTCTGTAAATCGCCCAAATTGATGATCGCCGCCGGTTCCCCGTGGGTAAAGGCCAATTGGTTGGGGGTTCCCGTTAAGCTGTGATAATCCGGCTCACCTGTGGCCGTGAACCAGCCGCCGCTACTGAAACCGAGGCGATCGCCCGTCGTTGCCACAAAATCCCCCGGCACATTCAAACTCGCCCCCGCCCCAAACACAATCCCCGCCGGGTTCATCAGGTAAAGATCCGCATTCCCCCCCGTTACCTGGATTTCCCCATGGATTAGGGAAGCATCGCCCCCGATGACCCGCGCCAAAATATGGGTAATCTCAGGCTGAGAGAGAAACTGAGCAATCTCCCCAGGGTTGAGGCCGAAACTGTGGAAGCTATGGAATAGGTTCGTTGCTGCCGTTGTGCCACCGCTAATCTGATAGGTGTGGCCCTGGTATTCCACCAGCGTACCCGTGCTATCGGGGGCAGGGGTGATGGTTTGGGCGATCGCTACATCGGAGAAGATGACGAGGGAAAGACTGAGAATCGTATTGCGGATCATCACAGGGCGGCTCAAAAATAAAGGATATTGGTGAGCAGTTTGAGACGCTAGACTGCATTGATCCCCCGCCCTTCCTCCGGTTTAGCCCCATGGACGAAAAGGCAAAAGCAGCATCCAGGGCAGTTGGGCAACTTGCTGGCTAGTTTGATAGGCTTCTAAGCCAATGGTCATCCCTTCATCGCCTTGGGCCGGAGTGGCTCGATAGGTGCGAAACAGATAGTCCCACCAAGGCGAGTTAAAGCCGTAGTTACTGTTGGTTTCTTCGGGAATGATCGAATGATGCACCCGGTGCATATCGGGAGTCACCAGCACCCAACGCAGGGGGCGATCGAGCCAGGGGGGTAAACTGACGTTACCGTGGTTAAACATCGCTGTCCCATTGAGTAACACCTCAAAAATCAGCACGGCCACAGGGGTAGCACCCAAGAGGGCGATCGCCCCTATTTTAATCCCCATGGAAAGAAAAATCTCGCAAGGGTGAAACCGTAAACCCGTAGTCACATCAAAATCGCGATCGGCATGATGAACTTGGTGCAATCGCCACAGGATCGGGAAGGCATGAAATGCAACGTGTTGCCCATAGATCACCAAATCCAGGGCAATGATCGTTAGGGGAATGGCCAAGCCAGGGGGTAAATCGAGCCAATGGAACAGGCCCCAATTGTGAACCGTGGCAATTTCCGCAAACCCCACCGGCGCGAGGGGAAACACCGCCCGTAACAGCAGCGTATTCAACAGCACCAACCCTAAATTACTCCCCCACCGCAGCGATTTTGCGATCAAGAGGGGGCGATGGGGGGCGAGGCTTTCCCAGAGGGCCATGATCGCCAAGATGCCAAAAAAGCACAATGAGCGGATTAAGGGTTCTTGGGCGAGAAGTTTCTGTGCAAACATGGGGTTTTTTCTAGGCTTAAGTGGACAAACAGAAACCGGGTTTCTTGCATCTCCTCATTTTGCCTTAGCATCCTCAAAGAAACCCGGTTTTTAGGCTTAAGTTTGTCGTGGGGACTTCAGTCCGCTCCGGAAATTTGCGGACAACCCCCGCCCCCTTCCCCGGCTTGCAACTGAACACAACCAGCATAGATCCCAGCGGGGGATTCCCCACGGGTGAAAATGATCATCGCCTCGCTACCATCGGCGGAACCGTGGCGCACCAACAAATTCCCATCCCAATATTGGAGGCCCAAAACCGATGAAAACCCATAACTGGAAAAGGCATCGGGTAAGGGGCGCGGCCCTGGCAATGGGGCGCGGTAGGCAATATAGCCATCGGGTTGCGGATCAAGGATAAAGACGGCACTTTGTTGCACATCAGCGCATTCCGTGAGGATCACCCCGATCGCAATTTGCCCCGATTGGGGATCAATGGCCGGCTCGGCGCTGATCATCCTTCCTGTCACCACCCTTTGCGGCAGCGTGGCATAGTTGGCGCAATCGGTGGCATCAAGGAGATTAATCGGCCAATCCCGTACATTCAAGGTATGGGTTTGGCCCCCTTGGGTAATGGTAAGTTGGGTACGATTTTGGATCGTGACGCGGGGATTGGCGATCGCTGCGGGGGCAAAAGTTCCCCACCATACAGCGGCCAGGAGGCTAAGGGCATAAACGGGTTTAAGAACCATGAAATTTTCTCAAATTGGGCATCTTTCCCCATTACAACCGGGCGATCGCCCCTGGGGGAATCCCTTGGGACAGCAAGGGCCTCGGCACAGTGACCCGCTCAGAGAAAATCGCTGATGGTCAAGATTAGCCCAATTGAGCCAGAACCTGCGAGAGCAAAGGCCCCGGTACATGGGTGAGGGCCTTGTTTTGGGCGGCAATGCCCCCCAGTTCATAACAGGTGCGGATTGCCTGCACCATGCCGATCATCGTCGTTTGGTACAGATCCGCTGTGGGGGGGATAAAGGCGACGGTTTGGCCATAGGCTTGGAGGGCCGCTTCGAGGTGGAGGAGTTGATCCGCCAAACTGAGGTTAAACCGGGGTTCTGTGGCGATTTGATAATAGACAATGCCTAAATTGTGGTAGGTGGTGGGAAAGTCAAAGGAAACGAAAATGGGCGGATCCATCAGGCTTAACCCTTGGGCCAGTTGGGCCGCCTCTGCATAGGAAGCAGCGGCGTTGAACAGTTCCCGCAGGGCGGTTTCTCCATCCCGATCGCCATCGCTGGCCAGATGCCAGTAGGCGGCGGCGAGGTTGTTGTGGGTGGTGGCACAGGCTACGGGGTCGCGGTCGGGGGTGCGGTGTTGGAGGCTGGCGCGGTAACAGGCGATCGCCGCCTCTAAATGGGCCGCTTCCGGCTCCTGTTGAGCCACCATCCAATAGGCTGTCCCTAAATTGGTTTGGATCATTG
This sequence comes from Spirulina sp. CCNP1310, assembly GCF_034932185.1. Taxonomy (NCBI): domain Bacteria; kingdom Bacillati; phylum Cyanobacteriota; class Cyanophyceae; order Spirulinales; family Spirulinaceae; genus Spirulina; species Spirulina sp. CCNP1310. Next base: position 12,621 of record NZ_JAYGHW010000050.1, read on the forward strand.
CCCAAGTGGGCCAATCTGCCGCCCGTTCGTACTGTTGGGCAGCTTCGTGGTAGGCGTAAATACTGGCCTTAAGGTTGGGAATTGCCCGTTGGTGTTGGGCGAGATGCCAATAGGCGGTTCCTAAATTATTTTGCGTCGCGCCATATTTGGGATTGTCCACGGCCCGATATTGCAGGGAAGCCTCATAGGCCCAAACCGCCGCCTGGAAATGGTGGGCCGGCTGTCCATAACGAGCCAGATCGCTATACACTGCCCCTAAATTATTCTGCACCATGGCATAGGTATGGGGAGCTTCTGAACCATCCCCTAAGGGTTCGAGAGCGGCTTGATATTGAGCGAGGGCCTGCTCTAAATCCCCACGGGCAGCGGTGGGATTGTCGGGGGAATGTTGGCGCGATCGCAACCAGTAAAAATTCCCCAAATCATTCAACGCATCAATGGTTTCCGTCGGGGTTTTCAGGTGGGGAAGCAGGTCTTGGCTCGTGGCAATGGCCTGATCCAACAAGGGGAGGGCGGTTTCCCCCTGGGCAATGCGATCGCGATATTGCTGCACCTGTTGCCGCAGGGCTTCGGGGGTGAGGGGGGCCATAGTTTCCCAATTGCCCGCCAGGGTGATCAGCGGGAACGCTCCCGCCGGATCCGGGTCGGGGAGGGGGGCGCTGGGGGGCGGGGGCGGGACGGGGGTAATCCCCTGATCGGCGGAAAAGGCAAAAATTCCCGTATGCCAGCGCCAAAACTCCGGAACGCTGTGCTGAATTTGATGCAACCAAGGGCCATTCACCCAGAGCAATAGGTTAAATTCCAACTCCGGCAAATGGCGACCCAAGGAGCGCAGTTGCCGTAAAAATTGCTGCTGGATGGGGTGGCTCTGGCGGGTGAGTTGGGGAATATTGCGCAGTTCTAAAATCGGCATCATCCCCGTTTGGCCCAAATGGGGATGATCCTGTAAAACGGCGGCGATCGCCTTCAATAATTGCGGCTCCCCCACATCCCAAGGCAGCGGCACTAACACCACCGACTCCCGCCCTAACCCATGGTGGAGCCGTTGGGAGAGGGTTTGCACCAGAGGTTCATGGTCACAGACCCCAAACAACACCTGACGACGCAGGCCCGCCGCCAATACCCGTTGGAGGCGATCGTAGGTTTGGGGGTTATCCGTGGGATGGGGCAATACGGTCATGGTGATGGGCTAGGGGGATGATTGCCATTTTCGGGGCCTGGGGGGCCAGTCAGGATGAAGCAGCGGGTTGATACTGAAGGGGCAAGACCACCTGAAACACTGTGCCTTTGCCCAGTTGACTGGCGATCTCAATCTGCCCCCCCTGTAAATCCACAAAACGCTTGACGATATTTAAGCCCAAACCGGTTCCAGCAATATTGCTCACATTTCGCCCCCGATGGAAGGGTTCAAATAAATAGGGCAGATCTTCGGCCGGAATGCCAATGCCCCCATCAACAATCTGCACTGTAACCTGATCCTGATATTTGCTCACTTTCAACTGAATGGCAGCCGGGGCAGGGGTATAGCGCAGGGCGTTAGAGAGGATATTAGTGACAATGGAATGCACCATACATTGATCGAGGTTGACCCTTAAGCGTTTATGACGACTGGTGAATTGAATCCGGTTTTGCGGGCTGGCGGGATCGGTTCCCCCCTGCACCTCGGCAATCACCTCATGGCAGAAGGGGATTAGATCAAAGGGCCGGGGTTGCACCTCCATGCCCTTGGCCTCTACCCGACCAATGATTAAAATCGCATCAATCATCTCGGTCATCCGTTCAACATTATCCTGAATCCCCAACAGATAGGCGGCTTTTTGCTCGGCAGTGAGTTGATCCTGATACCGTCCGAGGGAGGACACCGAAAGCAAAATATTATTCAACGGATTGCGAAACTCATGGCAGACCATCGTCACCACCCGCGATCGCAATTCACTTAACGCCTGAAGCTGTTTGTTGGCCGCTTCGAGTTCTTGGGTGCGATCGCGCACCCGATGTTCTAATTCTTCGTTGGTACGCTGCAATAATGCCTCAGCCCATTTTCGTTGGGTAATATCCCGAAACACCACCACCGCCCCCACCAATTCCCCCTGATCATCCCGAATTGGCGTACTGATATATTCCACCGGAAAACAACTGCCATCTTTGCGCCAAAAGACTTCATCGCAAACACGGTGAACAATGCCATCTTGAAAGGCAGCATAGATGGGACAGTTCTCCCGCTCGTAGGGGGTGTGATCGGGATGGGAATGGTGCAACACTTGATGCATTGATTGACCGAGCAATTCCTGAGGATCCCAACCGATCATCTGGGCGGCGGCGGGATTGACAAAGGTAGCATGGCCCTGGAGATCCACGCCATAGACCCCCTCCCCAATGGCATTGAGGATCAGTTGTTGTTGTTGGCGCAGATGGTTAACCGTCGTTTCCCCTGCCACCATGGGTGTTGCGGAGCGGGTTGGCTCCTCCGGCGATGGGTGGGGTAGTGTCGATTGCCCATCAAACCAGGGCAAGGCATCGGAAAAATTCAAGGGTAATTGAAAAGGGGAGACCTTGACGTACTCCCCGGCATGAATGCGCGGGGATTCTCAAAGGTTTTCTTTCAGCAGGCTAAAGCCATGCCTCCAGACTCTCTTCTTCCTGCTTCTTAGACTCTTGACTAGACACTTGATTTTCATCTTATGTCCCCGTTAGACCGTCTCCACAGGCATTTTACTTTTACATCTACCGAGCGTCCCTCGGCGGATGGATCTGAATATTTTTTTGTTGTAGCTATTGCTCTATATTGGTTGTCAGTATCTTAATCGTTCTCTGAGCCGCCGCTGGATGAGCGAATCCGTAATGGTTTCAGCGTTTTATCGCTGTCAATCAATATCATACCACACTGGCAGGCTAAAGCCTGCCTCTAGCTTTCATCCCCGGCAAGACCGGGGTTCTCAGCATCTTTCCTATAGGCGGAGGGGCGAAAAATTTTTCGCCCCTCCGAGATTGATTAGGCTTCGTTAAACACCGCAGCGGCGGCACTGATTCCGGCTCCCATAGGAACATCGCAACCGAGGGATTTTAACGTGGCTTCGAGGCAGGCGATCGCCGTGAGCATATCGCGATCGCACACAAATCCCAGATGACCGATGCGGAAGATCTTACCCTTGAGGTGGTCTTGACCGCCCGCCAGGGCAATATCGTAGCGTTGATTCATCATTTTGCGCACGGCTTCGGCATCCACTTGGCTGGGCATCACTGCTGTCACCGCTGGACTAGCACAGTCATCGGGGCCTAAGGTGGCTAAACCGAGGGCATGGATCGCCGCCCGTGTTCCCCGTTGGAGGCGATTATGGCGGGCAAAAATCGCTTCTAGGCCTTCTTCGCGCATCATTTGTAATGCGGCCTGGAGGGCAAAGACTAGGTTAACGGGGGGAGTGAAGGGGGTGGTATCTTTGGCGGTGGCTTTGCGGTATTTGCCGAGATCGAGGTAATAGCGGGGCAGTTTCGCTGTTTCGTAGGCGACCCAAGCCTTAGCACTCACCGCCACAAACCCTAAACCGGGGGGAATCATATAGCCTTTTTGCGAACCGGAGGCCACCACATCTAAGCCCCAATCATCGATGGGTAAAGAAATCGCCCCTAAGCTGGTGACGGCATCCACCATGATCAGGGCTTGACCATGTTCTTTCACGGCGGCATTGATCCCGGCCAGATCGTTTAAAACCCCGGTAGAGGTTTCCGAGTGGGTGAGGATCACCGCTTTGATTTCCTTAGCGGTATCGGCTTGGAGCCGTTGGCGGAAGGCTTCGGGGTCTAAGGGTTGCCCCCATTCAGCGGTGATTTTTTCCACTTGGAGGCCGTAGGCGGTGCAGATTTCCGCCCAGCGATCGCCAAATTTACCATTACAGCCAGTGAGGACGCGATCGCCCGGACTCAAAAAATTAATGATCCCCGCTTCCATCGCTCCCGTACCACTGACGGTAAGGGTGAGGACATCGCTTTCGGTTTGGTGAAGCCATTTTAAATTAGCCGTCACTTCCGCCTGAATTTTGTTGTACGCACCACTGCGATGGCCAATGGGATGCTTGGCCATGGCTTGCAAAACACGGGCAGGAACCGGCGTGGGCCCCGGAATCATCAGCAGTTGTTTATCGTTCATAAAAAAATGGGCAGTAAAAAAATCAGCACAATCACTCATCATCCCCCAATCCTGGGGTTATTGCTCAAGACTGTGGAGAATTTGCGGTAAAACATCAGTATCAGTTCCCAACCGATTCAATGACCAGCGATGTTCGTAGGCAATATTGGACTGGGAACAAATGGTTTCAATCTGGCGTTGCTGGGCGAGGGCTTTACGAATCGTGATGATCAGTTGTTGTATCTGTTCCCGGAGGGCTGGATTTTGATCCACCTTTTGCATGGTTTGACGTTCGAGCAGTTGCAGTAACAGTTCATAATGAATCAGTGAAGGGAGGGGGATTTGATCCATGGGGAGGCAACGGGGCGAAAGATGGGTTTATTGTCGCATGGGAACGGGGCGATCGCCTTTTTACTGGGCAAAACGATAAAGGGCTGCAATGGCAGCGGCGGGATCCGGTTGACGCACGAGGGATTCACCGATCAGTACAGCATCAGCACCAGCGGCTGCTACCGTTTGTAAATCCTCAGGTTGATGTAATCCAGATTCACTGACAATTAAACACCCTTTGGCGGCAATCTCCGACTGACGGGCAGCGATTAAGTCCTGGGTGGTTTGCAGATGCACGGAAAAATTGCTGAGGTTACGGTTATTAATGCCAATTAAATCAATCTTGTCAATGGCCAGGACGCGATCCAGTTCTTGCAAACTATGGACTTCCACCAAGGGAGTCATGCCTAAATTGCGAATAATTTTCACAAAATAGGTGAGGTCTTGATCGGAAAGAATCGCGGCAATCAAGAGGATGGCATCGGCCCCTTGGGTGCGGGCGAGAAAGATTTGATAGGGATAGAGGATAAATTCTTTGCAGAGTAAGGGAAGGCTCACCGCTTGGCGCACCAGGGCTAAATTTTCAAAACTGCCTTGAAAAAATTTGGCATCAGTGAGGACAGAAAGACAACTGGCTCCCCCTCGTTCGTAGGCTTGGGCAATGGCAACGGGATCAAAATCTTCCCGAATCACGCCTTTACTAGGGGAGGCTTTTTTAACTTCAGCAATCAGGGCGGGGGAGAGCTTGCTTCCCTCTAGGGCCCCTTTAAAATCCAAGGGAGGCGGGGCAGTTTCCACCTGTTTGCGCAGTTCAAGGAGGGGGAGGCGATCGCGCCTTTTGGCCACTTCTGTTTCTTTATGCCAGACAATTTCTTCAAGAATATGCCGGGGTTTACCATCGGGGACGGGGGCCTGATAGCAAATTTCTTCGGTCATGACGGCGGCGTTGGGGTTGAGGCGACGGATTTTCATGGGGAAGTGGGAAGTGGGGAGTGGGAAGTAGGAAGCCCTCTGGAGGCAGAGCCTCCGGGGGGGCGTTACTTGGCAGAGCCAAGTAACGAGAGTTTTAAACCCTCGTGCCATGGCTCTGCCGTGGCACGGGCTGCTGGCGGCTCTGCCGCCTGGAGGAGATCACGCCACTTGAGCGCGTTTAAAGGCCTCATCCAATACCTCGGAGAGGGTGGGGTGGGCGTGGACGTTAAAGGCTAACTCCTGCACCGGCTTACCGGCGGCGATCGCATTGGCCGCTTCCTGAATTAAATCCGATGCATGGATGCCAATAATATGCACCCCTAACAGTTCTCCGGTATCGCGACGGTAGATCACCTTAGCAATGCCGTCGGTTTCTCCCTCTGCTAGAGCCTTAGAATTGCCTTTAAAGTAGGTTTTCGCTGTGCCGATGGTGAACCCTTCTTGATCTGCCAGTTCCTTGGCTTGGGGTTCTGTTAACCCCACATAGCTGATTTCTGGGTGGGTGAAGGCTGCTGCGGGGATGCTGCGGTAATGGACGGTTTGGGGGCGATCGCAGATATTTTCCACGGCAATAACGCCCTGGGCAGAAGCGGCATGGGCCAGCATCCTT
>NZ_JAYGHW010000051.1:0-17617 GCF_034932185.1 Spirulina sp. CCNP1310
GTGGGGCAAACGGGAAGTTATACGCTTGGGGAGATTAGACCTCTGGCTGGGTTGGAGCAATCCTGCTCGGTTAAGTCCGGTCGATGAACCAAGAATCCCCGTCGCTTTAGCGCGGGGAGTGTCAAAAGCCAAATTGCAGGAATACATCGACAACGGGGCGCGGTTAGGCTGGTTAATTGATCCCCAAAATCAGCAAGTGTGGGTGTATCGCCCCGGCCAAGGCGTGGATTGTTTAGAGCAGCCGGTGGAGTTATCCGGGGAAGATGTCCTTCCCGGCTTTATCCTACCCTTAGCCCGCATCTGGTAGGGGCGTTGGCGTAAGCCTGCCGGAGGCACAAAAATCTTTCCCCCTCTCGCCCACTTTTACCTTAAAACCCATGCCCTCCCCCCAACCCCTGACGATCGCCCCCCTCGCCCCCTACGAAGACCGGCTCTTGGCCGCCCTCGCTTTCTTCCGATTCCAAAGGGCGATCGCCTCTCAAGCCCGCCATTGCCTCAGTATGTATTTGCGCCAGGGGGAGGGGCGAATTATGCAAGAAGTGAAATTTTATGCCCAGCAGATCGGGTTAGAGCCAGAGGAATTATTAGAGTTGATTTATCAGGATGGCGATCGCGCCCGCGCTCAACTGCAAGCCCATTTTGGCAGTGAATCCGTCGGGATGGATGCGACGGATTAAAGAATGCTTACCAAGGGCTACCGATGAGATTAAACGCACTCCAATCGTTGTACCTGTTCCGTCGGGTCTAGGGGTGATGGATTGGGCGAAGGCGGGCGTGGTGATGAGGCCACAGGCAACAAGGCTGAAACCAAAAAGGCGAGGCAGCATCGGTTGACCTATTCGTTAGCAACAATGAACCCAGTGAAAAAACTGAATTCTATACACCCCATCTGATTCTAGGATAATCGGTTGAAAAGGGTTTTGGGGAAATTTCTACAGAGGGAGTTTATTCCCTGGACGTGGGGAGCAGTTGATCTGCGTAGGGGTGTTGGCGTAAGCCTGCTGGAGGCACAAGAATTTTTCGCCCCTACACCACTCATTCGGGCCATCTTGGCAACCGGCGCAATGCCTCAAGATATTGGCAAAATTACTGCTAGCGTCGGTCAATGATCCTTCAATTCGATTGATTGCGGCCATTCCTGTAAGTCGGGTTGGATCACATCTAATAGAGAAGCATATCGTTGTTGATCCAATTCGCGCACTTTTTGATCGTGGCGATAAAATTCATTGAGGTAATGGGCAACCTGTTCAGGATGAGTTTTGGGGTCAAGGGTTTGCCATTTTTGGAGACAATAGGCCCGATTTTTTTCATGGCTAACCCGTTCTAAGGTGATGATCGCCGCCTTCACCAATAGCCCCACCCGCTCTAAATCCAATTGGTTATGCTCATTGAGGTGAAACAGGGGAGTGAGGGGGGCAAATTCGGCAGGAAATTGGAGGGCGATCGCCTGTAAACGCTGCAACAAATCCCCCCGTCCTTCTGCTTCCTCCTGCTCAAGAATTTGTTGCCACAAAAAACGATGATGAGAAAGACTAAACATTAAATCCCGCTCATCCATCGCGGCAATAATCCCCTGCCGCTGTTGGGGACAGTGGAGATAGAGGAATAATAGTAAAGCTTCTGCCCGCTCAAGGAGATGGCGATCGCCCCTGACCTGTGCTTGCAATCGCCCCCGTTTTGGCCGTTTTAACTGTCGGGCTAAGTCTTGACTGTAGCGAGTCATGAGCTTAGTATCCCCTTGGGCCAAAGCCTTAGCACAGTGATGCACATAATAGGTGCGCTTTTGGGGATCACTGAGCCGTTGCAATAACTGCAACATCCCTTTACTGACCTGCTCAAACTGATCCGCCTGAGCCAAATCTTGCTCCATTAAAAGCTGCTCAATTTGCCAATCTAACCACAATGGCGCGGTGGCTAATTGCTGTTGATATTGAGCCACGGCATCGGGGCTAGATTTTAAAAATTCATCGGCATCTTTACCACCGGGTAAATTGAGAATCCGTAATTGAATTTGACCAGCATAGATTAAGGTTTCCACCTCACCAATGGCCCGCGCCGTCGCCTTAACTCCTGCTCCATCGGCATCAAAATTGAGAATGATTTGCTTCGATTCCGTATAACGACAAAGCTGCTTAATTTGCTTCTCCCCCAACGCCGTTCCCAACGCCGCCACCCCTTGGGTAAACCCAGCAGCATGGAGCGCAATCACATCAAAATACCCCTCGACAATCACCGCTTGATCGGCTTTGGCGATCGCCCCCTTCGCCCGATCCAACCCATAGAGCGTTTCCCCCTTATTAAACAACTCCGTTTCCGGGGAATTGAGATACTTGGGTTCATCACTGCCCAGGGTACGGCTGCCAAAGCCAATGGTGCGCCCTTGGGAGTCCAAAATGGGGATCATGAGGCGATCGCGAAAATAATCATAAAACCCCTCCCCCTGCTTGCGGGGCCGCACCAACCCCGCCGCCTCCACCAACAGCACCGGATACCGCTTCGCCTCCACCAAATAGCGATACAACGCCTCCCATCCCTCTGGCGCATAGCCCAAGCCAAAGGCTTGAATCGTCTCCTCCGTCAACTGGCGCGTTTCCCGGAGATAGCGTAACGCCTTTGCCCCCTCCGGTTGCCGCAGGGCGTGCTGATAAAACCCCGCCGCCACCGCTAAAATTTCATACAACTGCTCCCGGCGGGAAAGCTGCTCTTGCAAAGCTTGGCGCTGCTCCGGGGCCAGGGTCTTAATGGAAACCTGGTAGCGATCGGCCAGATGCAAAACCGCATCCGTAAAGGACTGCTTCCCGAACTCCATCAAGAACTTAATCGCCCCACCCCCCGCCCCACAGCCAAAGCAGTAATAGAGTTGCTTCGTGGCACTGACGCTAAAACTGGGGGTCTTTTCCTCATGGAAGGGGCATAACCCCAGATAATCCTTACCCCGCTTTTTGAGCACGACCCGCTCCCCCACCACATCGAGGATATCAACGCGGTCTTCTACATCTTTAATCGTGTCCGGGTGGAGGCGGGGAATATCCATAGCCCATCAAAAAGGGAAAAAAGGCCAAACATTCACCGGCTTTGCCGGAAAAATAGCCTAGACTGACAGGGAATTGGCAAGGTTGCGGGGTTTCTTCCGGGGTGAGCGTTCTCCCTTGCTGAGAAACATGATTAACTGATGTTTAGCGATTAAGAAAGCAAAGACTATGGGTAGGATTTTTGTTTCAGCGGGCCATGGTGGTTTGGATAACGGCGGTTGGGATCCCGGTACGATCGCCGGTGGCACCACCGAAGCGCAACAGACGATCTTGCTGCGGGATGTGATTGTCCCTGAGCTGCGATCGCGCGGCTTTGAGGTACTCTCTGTTCCCGATACCTTGAGTTTAGAGCAGACCATCATCTGGATCAACAGCCGCGCCCGTCGAGGGGATGTGGCCCTGGAAATTCACGCCGACTCCTCATCCAACCCCGCCACCCGTGGGGCAACAGCTTACTACATTGCCGGTAACGCCGAACGCAAAAAACATGGGGATATGCTCCTGCTGGCCCTGATCCGTCGTCTCCCCCAACTTCCCAGCCGAGGCTCTAAACCCGACACCGCCACAGGTGTTGGTCACTTGACCTTCTGTCGCCAAGTGGCGATTCCCTCGCTGCTTTTGGAAGTGGGCTTTTTAAGCAACCCCGATGACCGCGCCTTGATCCTCAACCGGCGGCGGGATATGGCCCTAGGGATTGTCGATGGTTTAGAAGCTTGGAGTCGGGAAGTTACCGGGACGGCCCCCTCAGTGGAGCAGAGCCATCCGGTGATTAATATCCGCATCAATGGCCAAGACTACGGCGAACAGGGCATTTTAATCAATAACAACGCTTTCATTCCCATCGATCTGATCGATCGCCTGGGGGTTGACCTCAGCCAACGGCCCCAAACCCGCCTGGTTCAGTATCGCGGTGTGGTTTATGCCAAAGCCATTGAATTGCGGGACTTCACGATTAATGTGGGTTGGGATAATCCCAGCCGTACCGTCGTGCTGCGCTCCATTACCCAAATTTGTCCCGGTATGTTCGATCGCATCGTCGGCCATGGCAACACCTCGGAGGTGCAGTTAATCATGTTCCTCAAGGCCAACAATGAAAACGCCCTGGCGGAATTCCCCGATCTGCCCAAGCTCTACCGGGAAGAAGCCACAGTGGAAGGGATGAATTATGATATTGCCTTCTGCCAAATGTGCTTGGCCACGAATTTTCTCCGTTTTGGGGGGGATGTGAAACCGGCGCAGAATAACTTTGCGGATTTAGGGGCTGTCGGCGGTGGGGCCCAGGGGGCGACGTTCCCCAGTGCTCAAATGGGGGTACGGGCCCACATCCAACACCTGAAAGCCTATGCCAATTTGGAACCCTTGGTGCAGGATGTGGTGGATCCCCGCTTCCGGTTTGTCACCCGTGGCATTGCGCCTTTGGTGGATCAACTCTCTGGCCGATGGTCTTCGGATTTGGACTATGGCAAGAAGATCCTCGCCATCCTGCGCCGTCTCTACGAATCCGCCGATCTAATCTAATCCCCTCATCCCCTGATAACGACCGGGATCCCCCCCCTGCCCCCCCTTAAAAAAGGGGGGGGTTCCGACCTTAAGCCCCCTTTTTAAGGGGGCCGGCGTAGCCGGGGGGATCATGAGCATCAGGTTAAGCACGGGGGTTTTGCATTTCCGCCGGAGCGGGATCCCCCCCTGCCCCCCCTTAAAAAGGGGGGGTTCTGTAATTCAGTTGCCCACTCTACCCTTAAGCCCCCTTTTTAAGGGGGCCGGCGTAGCCGGGGGGATCATGAGCATCAGGTTAAGCACGGGGGTTTTGCATTTCCGCCGGAGCGGGATCCCCCCCTGCCCCCCCTTAAAAAAGGGGGGTTCTGTAATTCAGTTGCCCACTCTACATCTGTTCGCCGTTGCCCATCCCCTCCGGACAAAGATCCACCAACCCACAGCCCCCGCAATCCGGTTGCCTGGCTTTGCACACCGCCCGGCCGTGGTAAATGAGACGAATTGACCAGTTTTCCCATTCCGGTTGGGGGATGAGTTTCATTAAATCCCGCTCGATTTTGACGGGATCGCTGTGGGTGGTGAGGCCGAGGCGATTACTGAGGCGTTTGACATGGGTATCAACGGTTACGCCTTGGTTGATGCCAAAGCCGTGGGCGAGGACGACGTTGGCGGTTTTGCGGGCTACACCGGGGAGCGTCAGCAGTTCGGCCATGGTTTGGGGGACTTCGCCACCAAAATCAGTGATGATTTTTTGACAAGCCCCCTGGATGTGCTTGGCTTTGTTGCGGTAAAAACCCGTGGAATGGATTAGGGTTTCGATTTCAAGGCGATCGCCCCCCGCAAAGGCGATCGCATCGGGAAACCGCGCAAATAGGGCCGGCGTAACCTGATTGACCCGCTCATCGGTGCATTGGGCGGAAAGGATCGTCGCCACCATCAGTTGCAGAATTGACCCATAATCAAGGCTACAGGTGGCATCGGGATAGAGGCGATGTAACCGCAACAGCAGTTCCGTCGCCCGTTGCTTCTGGCTGGCTTTAACCATCTAGGGACGTTCTTGGAACAGGTCTTGGATCACCGCGAGGTTGGCGGTATCGCGGATGATTAAAAACGCCCCCAAGCCCATCAACAGGACAATCCCCGTTTGCATAATCCCATCCTGAATCCGCCCTGGTACTGGCTTACCCCGCAACCCTTCGATGAGTAAAAAGGCCAACTGACCGCCATCGAGGGCCGGCAGGGGCAAAATATTCAAAATCGCCAGGTTAATACTGATCAACGCCCCAAACTGAAATAAATTGCTCAGATCGGAATTGGCCAAGGTCGCGCCAATTTCGACAATTTTCACCGGGCTAGCCACCTGACCCGCTGTTTCTTGGAAATTGAGGAAGAGGGAACCAAAACCCCGAAATACGAGACTGGTGAGGCGTTGGAATTCCTTTGCGCCGCTGGTGAAGGCGGTGAGGAGACTGGCGGGGGTGCGGGTGACGGTTTGGTTGGGGGAAAGGGTCACGCCAATTTTCCCTGCGCCATCGGCTCCCGGTTGGGGGGTGATTTTGAGGTTGAGGGTTTCGAGATTGTGTTTAACGGTGAGGGTGAGGGGTTGATTGGGAGAAGCTTGGATCCGCTGCATCAAGGTGCGCACCGCTTCGCTGGAGGCTTCTAGGGGTTCCTGATTGACGGCAAGGATAATATCTCCGGATTGTAATCCCGCAATTTGCGCGGCATTAATTTCACCATTAACCATCACTTCGGGAACCACTACGCCAGCGTCGTAATGGATTTGGGGAATGCCGACGGTGGCAATTTGCGTGACGATCAGCAAATAGGCGAGGATAAAGTTGGCGATGACACCGGCAGACATGACGATCGCCCGATCCAAAATGGGGCGATTGCGCAAGAGGTTCGGATCATTCGGCTCAATTTCACTCTCCGGGTCATCGTCGGGAAACCCCACAAACCCCCCTAGGGGTAAGGCGCGAAGGGAGTATTCCGTGACCGGCCCCTGGTAGCGCAACAGCACGGGGCCAAAGCCAATGGCAAAGCGGTTGACATGGATATTTTGCAGCCGGGCGGCGGCAAAGTGGCCAAATTCATGAACCACAATAAGCAAACCCAAAACGGCGATCGCAGCCAAAACGGACATAGGTTAAATCTTTAAATCTGTGAATCTGTGCAAAAACGGGAATTAGCGCAAACCTGATTTTCATTGTGACACATCTTCACAAATTGTAACGGCAGCGTTGCAGCCCTCTCCCCCCCAGTCAGTTTGAGGATGATTTTGGCATCGCTGTCCGTATCGATTTAAACCATTTTTTCAAAAATGGTAACAAACAATACAATTTAGCCCCAAAATTATTTACACTAAAGAAAGCAATCCACCGGAGGGACTGAAACCATGCTGCACACCTATGCAAAATTTGAACGCCAAACCCCCAATCGTCGCACCCCCCTAGAATGGGCGGCGATCGCCTGTGGTGGTGGCATTGTTGCCCTCTTAGTCCTGCTCCCCCTCGCCCAAGTTGTAACCAACGGCAGCCCCAACCACGAAGCCAGCGAATGGCAACCCACCCTGACGATTCGCGGCGGCCGTTAACGCATCTCGATGTAGAGCTGAATCCCTATGGGGGCGAAAAATTTTTCGCCCCTACAGTCATATCCCTAATCCCGATTTAACGCTGTGATCATTGCCTGTTGACGAATTTGCCCATAGGCTTCAATCATCGCACTGTGGAGCAAGCGAGCCTCCGAGGTGGGCAGGGGGATGGGGCCGAGGCGATCGAGGATCGTCTGCTGGTCTTCAGGGGGAGTGATCACCACTAAGGAAGTATCTAAAGGTTCTGCATAAGACCAAAATCGCCGCATCACGAGGGGGATTTTGTTGTGTTTGCTATTGCCTTTTTTGGTATTTTTCTTCGCTTTACGCCCTTCGCCGCTGCCCTTCCCTCGCAATTGGCGCAGGGCTTCGAGGATCTGCGTTTTTGTGCGGCCCCGCAGTTGGAACAGCACAAAGGGATCTTCACTGAAGCGATCGCCCAACTGGTAATAAACTGCGCCAATATGTTTGCAAGGATTAGCCTTATCGGGACAGGTGCAACGGGAATGAATTTCCGACAATGTAAAAGGGAACAGGCTTAACCCATTGGCGGTAAATACATCCTCAATTTCAGCGGGCATCTCCCCCGCCAACAATTGCGCCGAATAAAGCGACTTTTCCGCCATCGTTGTAATCACATACCGCCAATCTTCATTGCTAAAGGGATTGAGGGACAGAGAAACCTCATAGGGTTCTGCTTCGCTGCCTTGCACCTCAGCCACCACCCGCACGCCTTTAAATTCAATCCTTAAAACATTCCCTTCCATAGAATAGCGGCGGGCCCGTTCCAAACGTTTTTTAAACCGATAGGAATCGAGGAGTTCTAACCATCGCTCCACCCACCATTCACGGTTTTCTAGTTCATAACTCATGGATTGATCGGGGGTAAATTTTGAGCACGGTAAAAGGTTTCGAGGCTATCCATATCCCCCACAAATCGCCAATGCCAAGGCTCATAGGCAATGCCTTGGGGGTTATTACGGGGAAAGGAAAGCTCGAAGCCATAGCGGGCAGCATTGGTTTCCAGCCAGGCAAAGGCGGGGGTATTTTCAAATTGGGGGCTGAGGTGAGTCGCTGGCACGTTGGCATCGCCAATATCAATGGCATAGCCGGTATGGTGCTCACTAAACCCAGGGGGGGCGCTCACCTCGGCTCGCTCACTGGGGCGTTGGTTGCGCTGCTCTTTGATTTGAAAAAAGAGATAATCCTGTTGGGCTTTGGTGCGATAGCCGGAGAGGGCTGCTAAAAGCACCCCTTCGCGGCGGGCGGCTTCGCTCATTTCCTGATAACGGGCAGCAGCGGCGGTACGAAGTCGGATCCCACCGTCGGCGGTGATGTTGACCAGATCGCTTTCCCCCGCATCCTCATAGGGAAGATGCCCCAGCACATTTTCAATGGGGGCAGCTTCTGGCTCCGGTTCCGGCTCTGTTTCGGTGACAGTTTCCGGCGTAAGTTGGGCTAGCCAGAGGCCGACAGCGGCGGCGATCGCCCCCACCGCCAACAATATCCCCACGACAATTCGCCCCCAAGGAACCGAGGGGGAAGCATCGGGGAGATCTCGCTGGGCAATGGGAATCTCATCCATGGAGTCCAGGAGGGATTTTTGCGGCTGTTTAGGCACAGATGTTTGCTCCAGCAAAATCGCAACAGTGAAGAGCGCGGGGCGATCGCGCACTCCCCTAAAACTCTAACCCAAGAAGCGATAAGATCAGCAAGGCAAACTTCTGGATTGTGATCTTTTCGACAGGGCATCATGCAACCTAAATTAATTATTCACGGTGGGGCGGGCAGTTCGCTCAAGGGCAAAGGCGGTTTAGCGGTGGTGCGTCAAGCTCTCCATGAAATTGTGGCGACGGTGTATCAGGATCTTTGTCAGGGCAAAACGGCTTTAGATGCCGTGGTGCAAGGTTGTCAACTTTTAGAAGATCATCCCCGGTTTAATGCCGGTACGGGGTCTGTGCTGCAATCCGATGGCCAAATTCGCATGAGTGCGGCGCTGATGGATGGCACAGCCCAGCGGTTTAGTGGTGTGATCAATGTGGCGCGGGTGCAAAACCCGATTCAGTTAGCCCAAACCCTCCAAGGGGAGAGCGATCGCGTCCTTTCTGACTACGGCGCAGCGGAACTACTGCGAGAATTGCAACTGCCCATCTATAACCCCCTCACGGATCTCCGTTTAGAGGAATGGCTTTTAGAGCGGAAGGGGGATTTTAATAAGGACATGGCCGGCGTGATTGCTGAGGCGGAACACAGCGAACCGGGCCGGGGGACGATTGGCGTGGTGGCTCTGGATCAGCAGGGGCAAATTGTCGCGGGAACTTCTACCGGCGGCAAAGGGTTTGAGCGCATCGGCCGGGTCAGCGATTCCGCCATGCCCGCCGGGAACTATGCCACCCGTCAAGCCGGGGTAAGCTGTACCGGCATTGGCGAGGATATCATTGATGAATGTTTGGCGGCGAAAATCGTCATTCGCGTCGGGGATGGTTTGAGCTTGGCCGAGGCGATGGCGAAATCCATGGCGGAGGCTCAGGGCAATGGGCGGGATTTGGGGGCGATCGCCCTCGCCGCCGATGGTACCCTGGCTTGGGGGAAAACCAGTGAGGTTTTGTTAGCGGCTTATCATAATGGTGAAAACATCGGTGATACCTTGGAGTGGACTGGCCCAGACCTAACCGGCCAAACGACCTAGGGATATCTGCGGTGAACGGGCTAAAATGGGTGAAATCACTGCCAACGAATCGTGAAAATTCGCTAAATAGCTCCTTACCAGATTTCAGGAACGGGCTTTCAATCTCACACTCAAGAGGGACACCTGTGTTTAATGACCCCCACCTGGTATCCACCAAGGTGGGGGAGTGACCGGAGATAACCCGGTCGTAGCTGCGAATAGGCCACCAAGGTGAGTACGGCAACACTTCCGGTTGCTTCTCTAAATCGGATTATCTGTAAGGCCCTGGAATCTCAGGGAGTGGGGTCAGCCCAGACACACCATACTCACTGGCTTAAGAGACCTGTAGTTTTGGAATTATCTTCCATGCAACGCATCCCCGTCCAAAACCCTGATGGTACTCCCGCCATGCCCACCAAGCTCCATCGCGCTCAACGGTGGGTAGCTCAAGGCAAGGCCCAATGGGTAAAAACTAATCTCCGCATTAAGGCCGTGCGCCTGAAAACGGAGCCATCGGGTCGCAAAACTCAACCCATCGTCGTTGGTGTCGATCCCGGCAAACTCTATTCAGGAATTGCCGTTCAATCGGCTAAAGCCACTTTATTCCAGTCTCACCTGGAACTCCCCTACCCCAAGGTACGGGAGCGGATGGATAATCGTAGAATGCTACGACGTTCTCGCCGCAGTCGTCGGATTAATCGGGATTTACCCTTCCCATTACGGAATCATCGCCAACAGCGATTTAACAACCGTAGGCAGAAGAGGGTTGCTCCCAGTATCCGAGCCAACCGAGACATGGAGTTTCGGGTTGTTCAGGGGCTATCTCGACTGTTCCCCATTGCTGCCATTGGCTATGAGAAAGTTTGCGCTGATGTGGACTTAACCTCAGGTCGAAGGGGGGCAAAATCGGGGAAGGGTTTCTCGCCGGTCATGGTAGGGCAAGCCTACGCCATTGAAAGAATGGAGCAGATTGCGCCTGTCTATACTCGCTACGGGTGGCAGAAGGATGGTAATGGAACATCTCAACTGCGCTCTTTCTTGGGATTGAAAAAGTCTCAGGATAAAGGGTTACAAATCCCCCAAACTCATGCAGTAGATGGTATTGCTTTAGCTTGTGGATACTTCGTCGAGTATCACCCTTTCCACCGCCAACGGAGTCACGGTTGTCTTTGGTTTGGCCAGGTCAAGCTGACATCTGCCCCATTTGTGGTGATTAAACGCCCACCAATCAGTCGTAGGCAATTGCATCTCATGGTTCCAGCGAAGAAGGGGGTACGTCGCAAATATGGAGGCACAGTGACCCGCCATGGATTCCGGAAGGGGGATCTGGTGCGGGCTGAGATGGCAGGTCGCGTCTCAGTGGGCTATGTGAGTGGAGATACGGCTCGGCAGGTTTCTGTTTCTGGGTTTACCTGGAAGCGCATTGGGCAGTTCAGTGTTGGCAAAGTTAAGCTACTCTATCGCACCACGGGCATTTTAGTCAGTTGCCCGCAGAGATTGTCAATCAGCGGGGTTTAATACCCCACTGATTGACGCTTGTTTCCTCTCCCACCTACGGTGCGAGGTGGGGGTTCCACAAGGAGTTTGTGATGACAAAATTCTGGTTTATGACCTATTCCACCACCGCCGCCCTGGGTTGGGTTGCCCTCGGGAGCACCGGGGCCCAAGCGGTGGACTCACTGCCCCCGGAGGAATTAACGGGGGAATCGCTGCAATTGGCTCAGGTTGATCGCGATGCCATGGCCACGGCCCAGCCGAGTTTGCTGCAAGATACCGTGATTGTGGAAGTGGAGCCAACGCCTTCGGTGGAGTTTTCGCCCTTGGCTCCCGCGACGGCCTATCAAGGGCCATTGCCCCCTGTGCCTGAGGTGACACCAGCCCCCAGTAATCATGCTCCCGCCTTCATCGAACAAGACCCAACCCTGCGAGCGGCCATCAACCCGCAAACCCCCAGCCAACGGGCGACCATCCGCGCCACACCGCCGGAATCTTTAATCCGCGATGGTCGGAGTTTTGAGGAACTAATTGCCCCCTCCAGTGAGCAAAACCGCCAAAGAACCGCTGGCGCACCGGAGCAAATCACGACCCGCACGGCTCGTTCTGCCGTCCTAGAGGCTGAACCGATGGTTCGGCAGGAATCCAACCCCGTTCTAGCCCAACAACCCCCGGCATCTTCATCCCAACGGCGGGATACAGCCCCCCTGTTGCAAAAACTAGAGCAGGATTTACAGCAAATTCGCCGCGAGATCACCGGCTCGACCCGGCCCCTGGCTTTGGATTCGCCGCTGATTACCCTCACCCCTTTGCCGGATCTGGGGGATTATCAGTATTTTAGCGATCGCAACCCCAACGCCCCCCGCAATTCCACCGCCTGGGAGGCCGTCAGCCTCAGCCGTGAGTTTGCCTTATCCACGTTTGATGCCACAACGCCAACGCTGGATTTTGCTGCCCTGGACATGGGCGCAATGGCGACGAATTTCGCGGATTTAGGACTTCAGTTCTTTAGCGATCGCCTGGCCTCTGATGTTTTCCTTGGCAATGCTCACTTTTTCGACTTTGAGCGGGTCGCGCTGACGTTTACCGATCTGGCAACGGAGTTTACCGGGATGTTTACCGATTGGGAACCGTTGCTCACGGCGGAAACGGGGGTTCCGGTGGCGGAGCTAGCCCCGGAAACGACAGTTTTCAACGTTACCCCCACCGCAGCGGATTATTTCGCCCAATACCACCCGGCCAACCCCCTCACGTTTGGGTTTAAACCGGACTTCACGCTCTAGGGTTTGAGGTTGGCGATCGCCCCTGTTGTTTGATGGGCTATGGGGCGATCGCCGCCCCCCAGAAACTAATTCCCCTAATTCCCCCGCAACAACCAAGGCTCCACCTGCTCCATCCGTTGCGGAATGTATTGATAGAATCGGTCATAGCGCAGTTGCATGGCATCAACGGTACAAACCCCACAATGTACCCCTGGCGGCGGCACGGCAACGGCTTGCACCACGGCATCAGACACACCCACCCAGGGCAAATGCCCCACCGGAGCCGTTAAGGAATAGGTCAATTCCGACTCATTCAACCAGTCACTACTGATAAAATCCTCCTCAGCGCGGGGGGTCTTGAGTTGCCAACCGAGGCGATCGCGCAACCCATTCACCGCCGCTTCCGAATTGCGAGGATGAGCCGCCCGCATCTGCTGCCAAACCCGCAACTGCACCGATAGACCAAACCGGCCATTACTGGCCCGATGCCAAAGTTGATCAATGGTGCGAATCTGCTCTGGTGAAAGCAGAACGGTATTAAAGGGGGGGTTTGGCGTTGACCCTGGAGCCAATAACCGCCGCGTGATCAGATCCGCCTCGGCCCAGTCCTGGGCTTCGAGTCGTGCTTGTAACCGCCGCAACTGTTCATCAACAAGACGATCCATCTCAGGAACTTCACTCTGGCAAGTCCCCACCCTGGATCGCACATATTCCCCAGAGCGCAAAGCATGAACGATCTGAATCTGCTGAGGCTGTTCGTTGGTGGGCCGCAAACTCACGTAAAGGCCATGGACAGAAGCGGGGGTCGCGTAGAGGAGATCGCCCCTGTGGCGTTGAGGGCGAAAAGGGGCTTCAAAGGGCAATTGACGATAATCCCCACCAGGAGCCAACTGGGGATCATTGTTCAACACAGCATTCCTCAGGAGGGTTTGCAGTTGGCCGTTGCGATCGTACCATTGCACCGTTAGGGCCAAACCGGCTGCCGCTGCTAGCTCTTGAGGTTGGGCCGCTCCTTCCAGCAAACTCCCCGTGATTCGATAGTTTAACGTTACCCCCGGATTGAGCGTTGCCCTGGTTTGGCAGGTAAGCCGTGAGCCATTGTTTTGGGCTGCTACCGGGGGAGCGATCGCAGTGAGGAGGGCGATCGCCCCCATCCAGCCTAACGGCTTCAAAGTAAACCTATACATCATCAACCCCTTGCAAAATCGGATTATTATGCTTTGTGCTCAAAGCAAAGTTATTCCTTCTCCGTGGCAATTTTCTGGCGGTTGTGACAGTTTTGCTCGTGCTCAGGGTATAGACAAGTTAAAACCCACCGTAGGTGCATCAAAAGGAAAGCAGTCGATAAAGGACTTGATGCCAGGTGGGTTTTAGGTTTTGTTGATTGAATGACTAGAATCGAAAGGAAAAACGTTAAAAATGGTTAACAATGCGTTCAAAAGAAAAGAAAATGACTAACTAATGGTTTACAGATTCCCATAATTACTGTTCAGCTTCTAGCAGTGCGTTCACCTTTTCGGATGTGGGGATTGTGGTTCTCAGGGTCGTTAGCAAAACCTGAAGAAGATCGCCACCCTATTGTGCAACTACTATTGTGTCAACGAGAATGATGGGGTGATTGAGAGGGGGAGAACACTGCCTTCAATCTCTTTAAATCGAGGGAATTAACCTCTTTTGTGTTCTTGAATATAAAGTATCACCCCCGTTGGGAAGAGCACAATCCTTTTTTACGAAACTTTACAATTTTGTGCTTCTTAATGCTAGTGGTGCAACATCAGATCGCCCCGCGCTGATCCACCCCTCAGCCCTCAGGGTAAACTGAAGGGAACTCGATTTCTAAGGAACCTCTCTCGCTTGTCCCCTGCCCTTTCCTCCCCCTCCTTCTCGCCTTGGCTGGGTTTAGCCATTGCCCTCCTGATTATCACGCTCTACCTGGGCAGTTGGATCGCCTGCCTACAACTGGATATCGCCCTGCTACCGGGGTGGTTAATCCTGCTGCTGATGGCATTTCGGACGTTTTGCCATACGGGGCTGTTTATCACCGCCCATGATGCCATCCATGGCACGGTGTTTCCGCCCCGCCGTTGGGTGAATGATGGGATTGGGGCGATCGCCATGGCGCTGTATGCCCTCTTTCTCTATCCCGTGATGCGGGAGAAACACCTCCAACACCACGCCCACCCCGCCACCGAAGCCGATCCCGACTACTACAGCAATGCCGAAGGCAACCCCGCTCTCTGGTATGGGCAATTTCTATGGGATTACCTGCAAGGAACCCAGCGTTGGGTGGTGTTGATCGGCATGACGGTGCTGTTCCATGGCTTCCATCATTTCGGTCATGTTCCCTTTAGCAATCTGTTGCTATTTTGGGTGATTCCCAACCTGATTAGCTCAATGCAACTGTTTTTCATTGGCATTTATCTCCCCCATTGTGAGCCTCCCGCCGGGCATCAAAACATCCACCGTGCTACGACGCTCCACCTGCCGGTGTTCTGGTCATTGTTAGCCTGCTATCATTTTGGCTACCATTGGGAACATCATGAGTATCCCCATGTGCCGTGGTATTACCTCCCTGCCTACCATCGTTTTCCCGCGTCGTGATCTACGCTCTTAGAGTTGTTGATGACGGCGGGGTAGGGGTGCGATGAAGATTCTTGATTTTCAACTGTCGGTTACGCCCTTGGGGGGCGATCGCTATTTAATCCGCACAGAAAAGGTGGAGCCAGGGGTTCCCTTAGCGGAGGAGCAGGTGGATTGGCCCGTGGAGCGCTGGCTGAATTTAACGCGGCAATTAATGGCGGATCCTTTGGTGCAATTCCTCCAACCGGAGCCGGAAAGCCACAACCCGCCGCCGGATTTGCTCACGTTGGGCCAAGACCTTTATCACCATCTGTTTACCGCGACGGTGCGGGATAGCTGGATTGCAGCCCAAAGTATTGCCTATCATCAACAGGGGAGCCTGCGGTTGCGCTTAGGGTTGAAGGGCGATCGCCTCCCCTGTTTGCCCTGGGAAGTGTTACAAGCTCCCCCCCAGGGCAACAATGGTGGCCGCTTTCGCCCGTTGGCAACGGGAACAGATGTGTTATTTTCTCGCTATGGGGCGGGAACCATTGGCGAAGGAGCCACGGGGGGCCAAGGGACAGCCCAACCGCTGAAGGTGTTGATGGCGATCGCCCAACCCCACGATCAGCAAAGCCTCACCCTCGGCCAAGAAGTCCAACACCTCCGGCAGGAACTCAGCCAAGCCCAACCCACACCGATCACGCTGAAAATCCTCGAACAGCCCGGCCGGGAAGCCCTCACCCAAGCCCTCGAACAGGGCAACTATGACCTCTTCCACTACGCCGGCCACAGTAGCCTCGGCTCCACTGGGGGAGATTTAGCCCTGGTGAATCCCCTCACCGGCCTCACGGAGTCCCTCACAGGGGATGATTTAGCGGGCCTACTCCGCAACAACGGCATCCAAGGGGCAATTTTTAATTCCTGTCGCAGCGGCCCGAATATCTTCGCCCAACCCCAGGAGCGCAACCTAGCCCAAGCGTTAGTACAGCAGGGGGTTCCGGCGGTGTTGGCCATGGCGGAGGAAATCCCCGACGCGGTGGCCCTCACCCTCACCCAATTGCTCTACCGCAATTTGAGCCTAGGGCATCCCCTCGATCTCTGCGTCAGTCGGATGCGTCAAGGTTTGCTCTCCGCCTATGGCTCAGGGCAACTCTATTGGGCATTACCGATTCTGTACCTCAACCCGATGCTCCACAGTAGCCTGACCTATGCGATCGCCCCCATGGATGCAGAGAGCGACGAGGATAGACTTCCGGCTTGGTTGAAAACGGAAATGGCCCAAGCCCCGGAGCCAGAACTCGTCACCGCCGATCCCGCCGCCGATGCAGACATGGCCGCCCTCATGGGAGAAATTTTTCCCGATCTGAACGGCGAGTCCGCTCTTGCCAAGGCTGAACCCACCCCGATTATTATCAAGCCTGCCCCCAAGCCGGAGGAACCCAAGCGATCGCGCCCCCTGTGGCCCTACCTTGCGGGGGGATTGGGGGCGATTATCCTCGCGATAACCGGCGGCTGGCTGATCCAGCAGTGGGGAGCGAATCCCCCCAATGTGGTGGTTGCTTCTCCCGATGGGGATAATTTTGGGGAAGTAAGCAGTGAGCGACTCACCAGTTTTGCCATTGAAGCCTTGAATGGGGGGAATTTAACCGAGGGGCTACAGGCGGTGACAGCGTTGCTTGATCGCAATGCTCTCCCCCTTGCAGAATCCGCCCTGGCCGCCATCCCCGCCGACCAATTGGATCAGCCCGCCGTTAGTTTCCTGCGGGGTCGCCTCGCCTGGCAATCCGCCCTGTTAGATAATCCCCGCTATAGCCCCAGTGATGCCCGTCGCTATTGGGAAACCGCCGTTAAAGCCGCCCCCGATAATGCCCACTATCAAACCGCCTTAGGGTTTGCCTACTACAGCGAAGGCTTAATCAATCTCGCTAACCAGGCTTGGTACGAGGCGATTGCCCGCCTCGAAGAACAAGCCCCCCCCAATGATCCCGAAACCCAAATGCCCTACGCCGGTCTCGCCCTCGGTTTAACTGCGATCGCCGCCGAAGCCAACCCCGACCAAGCCAGCACCCTCACCCGCCAAGCCACCGCCCTCCGCCGCCAAGTCCTCAACGCCCACCCCCGCAGCTTCCAAACCCAAGCCCTCAGTCAGCATTGGCTCTGGACTCCTGCCATGATTGCCGCTTGGGAGGAGTTAAATTCTTGAGATTGGGGAACGGGCAACGGGCAACGGACAGCAGAGGGTTAGAACTTCGGCAACAGCGGTTTTGATTTGGCATAAATCAGCAGCGAGATAACACCGGAATGGAGTCTGCTTGTATTGTCGATCTGCGTAGGGGCGAAAAATTTTTCGCCCCCATAGCCTTATTCCGAACAGAATGGTTATTGACACTCCCCGCGCTAAAGCGACGGGGATTCTTCACTCAACGAGCCAACTTGCTCAGACAGGATGACTCCAGCCAAAGTAGAGGTCGATTCTCCTGAAGCGTTGCTTGCGTCTCGCGCAAAAGTT
>NZ_JAYGHW010000052.1:0-16818 GCF_034932185.1 Spirulina sp. CCNP1310
AAGGTGTTCGGCAAGCTCACCATCGCTGTTCCACCCCACAGGACAAGCCAGGAATGCTCTCGCTGCGGTGCCATTGTCCAGAAGACTTTATCCACTCGGACTCATGTTTGTCGATGTGGATGTGTGACAGACCGGGATCATAATGCAGCGAGAAACATCCTCAGTCGGGGATTGAGTACGGTAGGGCATACCGGAACTTTTGCGCGAGGCGCAAGCAACGCTTCAGGAGAATCGACCTCTACTTTGGCTGGAGTCATCCTGTCTGAGCAAGTTGGCTCGTTGAGTGAAGAATCCCCGTCGCTTTAGCGCGGGGAGTGTCAATACAAGCGTTTAGCGTTTATGGAGGGGCGAAAAATTTTTCGCCCCTACTTTGTTCAGTCAATGCCCATTGATACCATGTTGAATCTCTTTAACTTCCTGCTTGAACCCTTGCAATTTGCGTTTATGCGCGATGCCCTCTTGATGGGGGCAATTTTGGGGGTACTTTGTGCGGTGACGGGCAGTTATTTAATTGTGCGGCAGATGAGTATGATCGGCGATGTGATTGCTCATTCCGTCGTGCCGGGGCTATCTTTGGCGTTTTTTTGGGGGTGGGATCTGACGTTGGGGGCATTTATTACCGGATTATTGAGCGCGATCTTGGTGGCGGTGGTGGAGCAGCGATCGCCCGTTAAAGTGGATGCGGCTATGTCCCTCACCCTGACCAGCTTTTTTGCCTGCGGCATTCTCCTCATTGCCCGTCTACGCACCAATCAAGTCGATCTCACCAAACTCCTATTTGGGGATATTTTGGAAGTCACCCCCAGCGATGTGGGGCGCACAGCGGCGATTACGCTGGTGATCCTTGTTTTGGTGAAGTTGTTTTATAAAGAACTGTTGTTTTATAGCTTTGACCCCCTCGGGGCCCAGGCCAGCGGCTTGCCGGTGCAATGGCTGTATTTGGGGTTAATTAGTGGGATTACCTTAACGATTGTGGCGACGATGCAGGTGGTGGGGGTGTTGTTGGTGACGGCGTTGTTGATTGGCCCGGCAATTACTGCCTATTTATGGGTGAAAGAACTCCATCAGATGATGGTTTTGGGGGGGATGTTCGGGGCGTTGGCCACTGTGGGGGGAATGTATGCCAGCTATTATTTTGATTTGCCCTCTGGGCCGGCGATTGTTTTGGTGATTTTTACGGGCTTTCTAGTGACATTGCTGTTTAGCCCCCGTCAAGGTTTGTTAACCCAGCAGAGGCGATCGCCCCCCTCCCAACGCTGAAATCAGGAATTTGCGATCATCCCGAACAGAGCAAGCTATAATCGCCACAGACTCTTTCTTGTTACCTGATCAACCTTGGTGATTGCCATTTACCCCGGTAGCTTTGATCCCGTTACCCTGGGACACTTAGACATCATTGAGCGTGCTAGTCGTCTCTTTGAGCAAGTCATTGTCAGTGTTCTGTGTAATCCCCGTAAGTCGCCTTTGTTCGATGTCCCCCACCGCATTGCGCAAATTCAGGCTTGTACGGGACATTTGCCCAATGTGGCGATCGAAAGTTTTACAGGTCTGACCGTGGAATATGCTCGCCTGCGGGGGGCAGGGGTGCTCCTGCGCGGGTTGCGGGTCTTGTCGGATTTTGAAAAAGAGCTACAGATGGCCCATACGAATAAAACCCTATGTGATGAACTAGAAACTGTTTTTTTAGCCACATCAACGGAGTATAGTTTTCTCAGTAGTAGTGTGGTGAAAGAGATCGCCCAGTTTGGTGGTATGGTTGATCACCTTGTTCCTGTCAATGTTGCCCAAGATATCTACAGATGCTTCAACAAGACTCCCCCCGCAGCGACACCGAATATAACCCCATGACTTCATCGGCTCCCGCGACGGAGGCTCATCCCCTTGGCTATGATATCCAAGCGGAGTTGAATCGTTTGGAAGAATTAATTTTAGACAATAAGCGGGTTCCCTTCACTCGGAAGACGTTGGTGGATGAGGAGCAATTGCTGGATCATCTCGATGTGATTCGGCTCAATTTACCGGCGGCCTTTGAGCAGGCGATCGCCATCATCCAACAAAAAGAAGATATCCTCCTCCAAGCGGAGGAATACGCCCAGAGCATTATTGAAGCGGCCCAACGCCAAGCCGCCCAACTGCTCGATGACAATGGCCTCGTGCGCCAAGCGGAAGCGGAAGCTGCCCAAATTCGTCAGCAAATCCAACGGGAATACGAGGATATTAAGCAGCAAACGGTGGCAGAAATTGAGCAGATGCGGATGCAGGCGATGCAGGAATTGGAGCAAATGCGTCAAGATGTACTCTACGAATGTGACGATATCCAGGACGGAGCGGATGACTACGCCGAAGCCGTTTTAACGCGGTTAGAATCCCAACTGACAGATATGCTGCGGGTGGTGCGTAATGGCCGCCAACAACTGCAAGCGGAAATGGCAGAGGGAGAACCTCCGCATCTGGGGCAAGTTTAATCAGGGTGATACCAAGGCAGGTAGGGCATGGCACAGGCACACCGACGGGATCAACGGCAGAAAGCTTCTGGTGAGCAATATATTTCTCTTTCCGATTTGATGGCGGTGCTTTCTGGCGTGGCTCAGGACGCGAAACGTCCCCCGGAACATGGGGCGCGGCTGTCTCCACCTTTACCGACGCTGAAACCCAATGGTGGACGGCCCAATAATTTAGTCCCCCTACCGCGATCGCAGCCTAAGCCCCACGTCCCCCCCTCACCGGCCCCCCTCCAATCCGCCGATCACCCCGGAGCATCCAGCCTCCTCCAACAGTCCGGCGCGGCTCCCAAAACCCTAGAGGATCTCTCCCAGGATCTCTGGGAAATGAAACTGGTTTCCCTGTCGGATTCTGACTATTACAATCGGGAAATTAATCTCCTCAAGCGGCGGCTGTGGTGGGTGACAGGTCTCGCGGTGGGGATGATTGGCCTATTGGTGACAGCCTTGGGATGGATGGCGATGAATTTGAAAGAAGCCCAGATGGCAACGGCCCGCTATGAAGATGCGATCGCCACCAACGGCCGCCGCCTTGAGCAACTCGAAGCCGAAACCCTCGTCGATCTAGAAACCCGCCTAGAGCAGTTTCAAGCTGGCATCCCCGAAGATTTAGCCGCCGATGTCACCACCGCCCGCAAAGATCTAGACCTGCTCAAACTTCAGGTGAGCGACATGGAAAACACCGTCAACTCCCACGACAAAGCCCTCAGTGTCTTAGTGAGTGCGATGCAGGGGTTGGTGGGGAAGCGGGAATAGGGAATAGGGAATAGGGAATAGGGAATAGGGAATGGGGAATAGGGAATGGGGAATAGGGAATAGGGAATAGGGAATAGGGAATAGGGAATAGGGAATAGGGAATAGGGAATAGGGAATAGGGAATAGGGAATAGGGAAGATTAGTTTTTTCCTCACTTCTCACTTCTCACTTCTCACTCCTCACTCCTCACTTCTCACTCCTCACTCCCCACTTCTCACTCCTCACTCCTCACTCCTCACTCCCCACTTCCTACTCCCCCCTCAAAGGAGGATCAATCCGCTTACGAAGAATCAAACAATTGTAATCCGGAGCAGGGCGGATGTATTGATATTCATCCGTGAGGTTATGAATCCAGCGCAGGCCCCGGCCCCCTTCCTTGCTGAGGTCATCTTCCTGTTGGAGCACTTCCTGAATTTTGCCCTTGAGATCAAAGGGTTTACCCTGATCCCAAATTCGCATTTCTAAATAGGTGGGGAAGAGTGTAAACCCTAAGGGGATAGGGGTTTGGGCGGGTAAATCTTTATGGGCATAGCGAACCACGTTCGTAAACCACTCCACCAAAGCGGTTTGCGATTGCCAATAAATCATCGCAGACAGGTGAGTCGCTGCAAACTGCTCAAAGCGATCGAGGAGTTTCTCTACTTCAGCGAGGTCACTCAGTAGGCGAAAATGCATCTGTTGAATGGGTCGTTCTTGCCTCACCAAACTCATTACAAGCTAGACAGCACCGCTTTTTTTATTAAACAAAATCAAGACCGTTCTGAAAATGAGCTTGACATCGTACCACAGGCTCCAATGGGCTTGGTAACGAAGATCGAGCTTAATCACATCCTCAAAATTGCGGATGCTAGAGCGGCCATTGACTTGCCATTCTCCGGTCATCCCCGGCTTGACATCTAACCGTTGCCATTCCGGAATCTGATAGGTTTCCACTTCCTCCGGTGTGGGGGGACGGGTTCCCACTAAACTCATTTCTCCTTTCAAGACATTCCAAAATTGGGGCAGTTCATCCAAACTGGTACGACGCAGGAATCGACCCACTGCTGTCACCCTTGGATCATTATCGTTTTTGAAAAATGCCCCGCTGGCTTGGTTTTGCACTTGTTTTTTCATGCGTTCAGCATCACTACACATGGAGCGAAATTTCCAAATTTGGAACCGTCGCCCCATCCAACCGCAACGGGTTTGGCCGAAGAGAATTGGGCCGGGGCTATCCTGTTTGATGGCGATCGCAATCGGCACAAACAGCACCGCCGTAATCCCCAACCCCACTAAACTGCCGACAATATCGAGGGAGCGCTTCAACCACGAGCGGACAGAGGGGTGAGTTTCCGGCGGCCGGACATTGGCAAGCATGGGGGCTGCGGCCTCGCTGGTGGTGCGCTCAATGGTTAGCACTTGGTCGAGACTGGTCATGGAGAGCACTGCCATCACAGGAGGCCGGACATTCCGCAAAATTAGCTTCATCCCTTGCTCTTTCGTGACTTTTAAGTTACTCACCAATGCGCCCACGCCACTGCTATCCATAAACTGAGTTGCGGCAAAATCCAGAATGATCAGCCCTTTGGGCTTCACCTCCTGCAACAGTTGTTGATAGGCCGTTTTAAATTCAACAGCTTCTAGCACACTGAGGCGTGGTGGTGTATAGACAACCGGCGTATTGTTCGTGAAGATAATTGTGAAATTATCTCCGGGTGGATTACTCACCATCAGTTCCCCAAAATATGGCTTGCGATTGTGATCACGATCTTGATACGCTCAAAGCTGTGGTCGCCTCCGGACTGTATCGAATCATGATCCCGAAAACCCTGGTTATCAGTAGACGGGTGATAGCTGAGGGTGATCGATCTAGAATCAGCCGCACAACAGAACGGTAGCCTGGACAGCAATGAGACAGAACACCCCAATTTTAAAGCATTGTTTTGTCAAATTGAGCGATCGCCCCTGATGATGGGCCCAGGGGATTGGCGGCCGGGGCCAATCTTCTGGATCTAGGCTATTTTCTCATGAAAATCATCCAGCACACCGCAGGGTCAGTTTATGCCCCCTGCGGGGGGAAATCAGGTATGGGGGTTTAGGGAAGTTGGCATGGGTTTAATTCCCGGTATTGAGGCGAGCATTCGCTTCCACAAAACCTTTACGCAATTCGATCATGGCTTGAATCATATTGGTTTCCAGTTGATCAAGGAGTTGGGGATTGCTTTGGACTTGATCGTAATCTTCCTTAATATTCTGCAAGCGCTGTAGATAATCCTCGGCTTGGGTTCGTTCTTCCGCACTTAAGCTACCGCCGTTAATTTGCCCTTGAATCTGGGTAATTTCATTGGTGAGTTCCGTGGCTCGCTCACGATTGGCGACTAACTCGGAGAGTAAGATGCGGCGCTGGAGCAACTGAATCGGGCGGAGCATCCCACTGTAATAGCGGCCCACAAAATCAAATTGCCGGAGGGCGAGATCGGCTTCCTGAGTACGTCCGAGGGCATTGAGGGCTTTAACCTTGCCATACCAAGGGATGGCATCTTCTTTGTTAATGGCGATCGCCCGCTCACAGGCCTGGAGGGCGCTTTGGGCATCGGTTGTGGTCAAACATTGTTCCGCCACACGGGTAAACTCATCGGTGGTTTGGGCCTGGGCTGCGGTCATCCCCCAGGAAAAACTCGATAAACCAACGACCATCGCCAGAGCGATCGCCATTAACCAAAATTGAAAACGTTTCATCAAAAAAATTAGGCTTGGATTGCGCCCCCATTATAGAACTTTCAGGCGATCGCCTCCCTAGCTCAGGTTCCAAAGCTCACCAAAACCCTCGGCGGCCATGGGGGAGCACCGTAGACCAATTGGTCTTCGCCACCGCCAACTGATCCTCACCAATTTTTGCATTACTGAGATTTGCGCCACAGAGGTTCGCCCCCTTCAGATTCGCCTGGCTCAAATTCGCATGGCTGAGATCCGCCCCCCGCAGATCCGCCCCCTCCAAATCCGCCCCCGCCAAATAGGCCCGGCCTAAATTCGCATCCCGCAGGTTTGCCCCCGCCAAACTGGCGCGGCCAAAATCCGTCCCCGCTAAATTAGCCTTCTGTAAATTCACCTTACGGGGCTTAGACTGATGAAAAATGCTCCCCTCTAAATTAGCCTCCATCAGTTGTAACTGACTAAGGTTCTGCTGGGCAAAATCCCGCCGCCCCTTGACATAGGAATTCAACACCGTTTCAGCATCCAAACGACTAGGAGCTTTGCGGCGGTTGGCGGGGTTGCCACTGGCAGAATCCGGCAAACGGCTCGGTGTCGCTCGTGTCGCCGGTTTTGTCTCCTGATGTCCATAGCTAGCGGCTCCCCCCATCCGGGATTTACCCGTCCCCCCTTGACGACGGGCCCGCTTTTCCCGCAAGCGCAGTGCTAACCGTTCTGTCGCCGACATATTGGCAGATTCCGGCAGATCATCAATGGAACTGGGCAACCCATTGCCATTAGTGCTGTTGTTATTGTTGTTGGGCGCTGTCACTAAGGATTTCGCCAAATCATCCATGTAAGGCTCCATATCCAAGGCATTGAGCACTTCCGTGGCATTTTGATAGCGATGCCGGACGGAAACTTCCAGCATTTTCTTTAAAACATTGGCGAAGTTATCCGAGATATCGACATCTTTGCGCCAGAGCATTTCCCCCGTGCGTTGGTCATAGTCGAGATCCTTCGGTGATTTACCCGTTAATAAATAAATACAAGTCACACCAATGGCATAGATATCACTGGCAAACACAGGACGGAGAGCCATTTGCTCGGGAGGAGCAAAGCCCGGTGTACCAATGGCAAAGGAGGTAAGGGCGGTTTGATCAGAACTATTGGCCGCCGATTGAGGGTTAACTTGATTTTTAACCGCTCCAAAATCAATTAAGACTAATTTTTTATCTTGTTCGCGCCGAATTAAGTTCGCGGGTTTAATATCGCGGTGAATGACCTTGCTTTCGTGAATATACTGAATCATGGGGAGAATTTCGCTGAGAAATTGACGGACACCAGCCTCAATGATGGGGCCATTCCGTTTAATTTCCTGCTGAAGATTTAACCCTTTGACATATTCTTGAACGAGATAAAAATCATGGTTGTATTCAAAATAATCTAGGAGGCGGGGAACTTGGGGATGATTGCCAATTTTGCCCAAGGTTTCTGCTTCCCGTTCAAATAGCTCTTTAGCCATTTGAAACACCTGGGGATCATTACTGGAGGGGCGGAGTTGTTTGATTACACAGAGGGGATGGCCGGGTAAGCCTTGATCTGCTGCTAAAAATGTCATGCCAAAACCCCCTTGCCCCAGGGATTTCATCCCCAGGTAGCGATCGCGCATCAACATTTTAGAACCGCAAGTTTGGCAAACTTCAACCTGATCGGGGTTCTTGGGTTGGGCGCAGGCAGGGTTGAGGCAGTAACTCATGCAGCGTTTTTAAAGACAGTAGTGTGATTGAGAATGATGGGTTTGGGGGTAGGGGTCATTCCCCCCAGTGCGATCATCTACCCTCCACTTTCGGCCATCATGACCTGAGGTTCTCACTCCTTCTTAGCATATCCTACTTTTTCGCTAAATCCTGTGATCACGGCCCCTGTCAAGACAATTCAAATTAACTTTTTTGAAAAAATTTTAAGCCAGTGGGAGAGACAGTTGGGGTCAGTCTTCGGCCCTTAGCCCTGACCAGTGGCTCCGGAGGAGTGAGAAAAAGAAGTGAGGGAGAACAACCTAAAAGCCTCTCTCTTGCCCTAGGAGAGGCTTTTAGGACGAGGGGGAAACTGAGGGAGAACGATCAGCCTCACTCTCTCTTCTCTCTCCTCTCTTCTCAAACCCTCTCTACCTAGAGTGGCGAAAAATGGAGGTTAGCGGACTCGAACCGCTGACATCCTGCTTGCAAAGCAGGCGCTCTACCAACTGAGCTAAACCCCCTCCCGGTGCGTTTTTTTGAGACGCATTTGCTATTATACACCCTGAGCCTCATTTGTCTAGGGATGGGTTCAATTTTTTTTGCCTTGAACTTTTACCGCTGCCATGTCCCCTTTAACCATCGCTACGTTTTACGCCTTTGTCCCCCTTGCTGACCCCGCCGGTTTAGTCCAAAAACTTCGAGATTTGAGTATTGATTGGCCGGTGAAAGGCACAATTTTAATTGCGGCTGAGGGGGTGAATGGGGCGATCGCCGGCCCTAGGGAGGCGGTGGAGGAGGCGATCGCCACGCTCAAAACCCTCCCCCCCTTTCCCACCCTCCAACCCCGCTACACCGCCACCAATCACCAACCCTTCCAACGGCTCAAAATTAAACACAAAGCCGAAATTGTCACCTTCGGCATCCCCAGCGCCAACCCCAACGCAGCAGTAGGAACCTATGTGCCGCCCGCAGCCTGGAATGACCTGATCCGTCGTCCCGATGTGGTGGTGGTGGACACCCGCAATGATTATGAAGTGGAGATCGGCACATTCCAGGGGGCCAAAAACCCGAAAACTGCCTCATTTCGAGAATTTCCCGCCTATGTCGCCACCCACCTCGATCCCCAAACCCATCCCAAAATCGCGTTGTTTTGTACCGGCGGCATCCGTTGCGAAAAAGCCACCTCTTGCCTCGTACAACAGGGCTTTGAGGAGGTCTACCACCTCGAAGGGGGTATTCTCAATTATTTAGCGACGATTCCCGCCCCAGAAAGCCTTTGGCAGGGGGAATGTTTTGTCTTTGATGAGCGGGTGGCCCTCCAACAGGGGTTAGCCCCCGGCCACTATACCCTCTGCTCTGCCTGTGGTTATCCCATTGCACAAGGCACGGAGCAATGCCCCGATTGCCATCAGCCTCAGGATGTTTGCAAAGGCAGTTGAATGATAAACGTTGTGCCTTGGCCCTCTTGGGTTTCAAAGCGGATTTGGCCTTGATGGGCATCAATGATCGATTTGGCGATCGCCGTCCCCAGACCCGTCCCCCGCTTCTTGCCATAGGTGACAAAGGGTTCAAAAAAACTATCGCGAATTTCCAAGGGAATCCCCGGGCCATCATCCTGAATCGTAATTCTGACCCAGTGGGGCAGCAGTTGCGCGGTCACGATAATTTCGCCCCCCTGACCATCCAGAGCTTCCACCGCATTGACAATCAAATTTTGCAGCACCCGCATTAGTTTATTTTCATCTGCCTCCACGATGCTCGGCTCCGAGCAGTGGAGCATAAACTGAACGTTCTCTTGGTTTAAATAAATCCGATTCAGCTTCTCGAAACGACGGAGGGCAGCGGCCAGATCCATGGGTTGTTTTTTGAGGCTGGCGCTCCCCTTGGAGAATTCCAGTAGTTCCTCTGCCATCGCCGTCATCCGTACCGCCTGCTCCTGAATCAGATCACACCATTCCGTCGTATCTTCATCCTCTAAATACATTTCCCGCAGCATCCCACTGGAGAGATGAATACTACTCAGCGGGCTTTTGAAGTCATGAATAATTGTGTTGACCATTTCCCCCAACAGCACCATTTTGTCTTTATAGGTGACTTGTTGGACAAATTCTTGGGTCGTGACCCGCAGACGCTGAATAATAAAATTGAATAAATGAAGTACGGTAGATCCTTTCGTATTGTTGAGGATCTCAATCAAAACATTGCGGGGAATTTTTGCCAGTGTCGCCCCCTCACAAACCATGGCCTGGGCGCTGCGGGGCTTGCCGTCTAAAATGCCAAACTCGCCAAAAAAATCATCAGGATTGGCCTGGGCCACCGTCTGGTAATGATCATTGATCGTGTGTTTCCGAAATAAAACTTTACCTTCTAAAACCAAGTAAAGGTAATCAGGCACTTCTCCCTCTTCAAAGATCACCACACGATCGGGATAGCTTTCAATGATCGCTTTGGCAGCGAGTTGCGCGGCCTGTTCATGTTCAAAAAACGCGATGAACTGGTGGCTGTGGATATCCATACGCCTTTCTTGGCAACTGAACGATGGGGGGCAATGTGGTTTAATCATACCCTACCTGTACTAGCAGGGAAAAAACTACGTTAATTCTTGCCCAGCATAGGGGGGGGAATCCGGACAACTATGGCAATTTATCTAGGTTTAGATTTTGGCACGTCAGGGGCGCGGTTGATGGCGATCGCTGGTGCGGGGGCTGTGGTTTATACAGATCAAGTGATGTGGACTAGGGGAGATTTAATTTTCCAATGGCGGAGGGCGTTGGGGCAGTTGTTGGGGGGGCTGCCGCCGGAGATTGCTCAGGGGGTGGGGGCGATCGCCCTCAATGGTACATCGGCAACGGTGTTATTGTGCGAGGGGTACGCTAGCGCGGATCGCACCGGGCAACCCCTCACCCCTCCCTTGCTCTACAACGACGATCGCGGCCAAGCTGTGGCGGAGCAACTCCGATCCCTGGCCCCCGCTGATCATTGGGTACAAAGTGCCACCTCTAGCCTCGCGAAATTGCTGTGGTGGGCGGTGTATGCACCAGAAGCCTATGAACAAGCGGGCTTTATTCTCCATCAAGCGGATTGGTTAGCGGCGCAACTCCATGGCCGATGGGGGATCACCGACTATCACAACGCTTTGAAATTGGGTTATGACGTGGAAAATTTAGCCTATCCTGATTGGTTACAAAATTGGTCAGGATTTCATCGCTGTCCTGAGGTGGTGGAGCCGGGTACACCCTTGGGAACGATTACACCGAAGGCGGCGGCGGCGTTTGGACTACCCCGCGACTGTGTGATCTGTGCGGGAACGACGGATAGTATTGCGGCATTTTTGGCCAGTGGGGCCAATACGCCGGGCCAAGCGGTGACTTCTTTGGGATCTACTTTGGTGCTGAAGTTGTTGAGCGATCGCCCCGTCATGGATTTAAACGCGGGAGTTTATAGCCATCGCTTGGGGGGGCTATGGCTGACGGGGGGCGCGTCCAATATCGGCGGGGCAGTGTTGGCCCATTTTTTCACCCCCTCGCAACTGGTGGAATTGAGTCAGCAAATCGATCCCCAAGTGGCCAGTCCCTACGATTACTATCCTCTACTGAAACCGGGCGATCGCTTCCCTATTAATGATCCCCATCTCCCCCCTCGCCTCGAACCCCGTCCCGCCGATCCCGTCGCCTTTCTCGCGGGTCTGCTCCATGGCATGGCGCACATTGAAGCCCAAGGTTATCAACGGTTGGCAGCCTTAGGGGCCACCCCTTTAACCGCAGTTTTGACAGCAGGGGGCGGGGCCAAAAATCGAGTTTGGGGTGAAATTCGTCAACGGGTTTTAGGGGTTCCCGTTGCTGCCTCGCTCCAAACAGAAGCAGCCTATGGAACGGCACGGTTAGCCCAATGGCAAGGGTTGGGGCGATTCCAAGCCTAAGCCGGTTTGTAGGGGCGAAAAATCTTTCGCCTGTGTAGGGGCAAAAAATCTTTCGCCCCAAAGGTTGGGGCGATTCCAAGCCTAAGCCGTTGGGGTGGCAATTAGGGCAACTTCAATCATGTCTTCTTCGGTGAGTTGGAGGGTGACACGGATGCCGGGGCCGAAGAATTTGGCGATCGCCTCCTGTTTACCCTGCCAAGTTTCCAAACTCACAAAGGGGGAACTAAATTCCAGCACCAAGGCATAATCCCCATCAATGGCGGTTTCGAGAATGGTTTGTAAAATCGGCCGTTCATCGTCGCTCGGACTCAGGCCCAACCGAGCGAGGGAGTCATCTAAATGGGCCTCTTGGCCGTAGCGGTAGCGGGTGACATCCTTGCGGATTTGGTTTTGGGTGGCGGTGGCGGTGCGATCGCGCAGGGTAATGATTTCCGGGGAGGTGGTTTCGCGGTAGGGGGTGGGGCGCAGTTCAGCGGCTCGGAGGGCAAGGCCACCGAGGAGGACGGGAATCCCATAGAAGAAGCCAATCAGGTTAAAGGTGGGGTGGCCCGTGGCGTAGGCTCCAAACCCCATCAGGGTTAAGGCTCCCCCGACGATCAACCCAAACCGCGCTAATGAAAACTGACCAAGCATAATGATGTGATGATATTTCTTCAGATTTTACCGTTGATGGTGGGGATCGTTTCGCTGGTGCTGGGGTGGGGGAAGAGATGGGGAGGCAATTGGTCGAGGGTGAGGCCCTGCTCCAGAGCGAGGGCAAAAAGGGCGATCGCCTCCGGCGCACAGCCCCCCAACAATGCCGCCCCCAAAATTTTGCCCTTGGGGAGGGCTAGCACGCGGCATAGTCCCGTCGTGCGATGGGTTAAGGCAGAGGCCACTGTATCTTTTAAATAGGTTTGATAACAGCGCACTTGGGGGCCATATTCCCTTTGGGCTTGGGCGGTGGTGAGGCCGACGCGGGCAAAGGGGGGATCGGTGTAGAGCGTGATCGGAATCGTCCGATAGTCCATGGGTTTGCGCCAATGGTGGCCACTGTTATAGAGGGCGATCGCCCCCTCGGCCCGTTCCAACTGGGGTAAATCATAGCCCCCTAAATCTGCGCCAATGGCATAGATCCGGGGTTGGGTGGTTTGGAGATAGCAATTCACCAGGAGGCGATTTTGATAGGCCCGCACCCCAACACCGGCAAGATTGAGGGCGGTGGGCGGTGGCGTATGGCTCTGGCAATCGACAAGCAGGCCTGTTTCTTCGGGAGGAGTCTTCAGCCGTTTCACCCCCCGCGCCGCTAAAATTGCTCCAATCCGCTCCACTAAGCGAGGATCCTCTTGGGGCAAAAGGGCTTGACCCTCCACCAACATCACCTGCACCCCCAACCGCTGCAAACTGCTGGCCAGTTCCACCGCCGTGAGGTTATTTCCCAAAATCGTCACCATTGTCGGGGGTGTATCGAGTTGGAGCAATTCCTTTAAGCGTATGCCTTGAGCGGGCCGTCGTCCTAGGGCCAAGAGGTAGGCCCGTGCTGTTAACCGCCGTTCCCCCACGGCTAAAGTTGGCGCTGCACCGGAGCAAAACTCTCCCACCCCCGCCACCCAATCCACCCCCGCCAACCCCAACACCGCCGGACTCCATTGCTCGGTGATTTGGGCCAAACTGTGGTGAATGCGGGCGATCGCCTCCCCCCATGGGGCATCGCGGCGGCTCCAATGGCTCAGGCCGTAGCGGATATAGGCATCGAGATGGGGGGGACAATTTTGATTCACCAACGCCACCCGTAACCCTTGGTGAACGGCCTGTTGGGCGACGGTGACACCGCCGACAGTATGGCCAAGAATGACGAGATCATAATCAGGGGACATGGGGATTGGGGGTGAGGCGTTGGAGACTGTTGGCTAGGGCGGTGAGGAGGTGTTGGTTTTCGCCATCGGTGCGGACGGCAACGCGGAAATAGCGATCGCCCAATTCTGGGAAGCTCAGACAATCGCGGATCAACACCTGAGCGGTTTTCAATAAATCTAGTTGGAGAACATCACTCTTGATCGCCGTTTCCACCAAGAGGAAATTCGCCGCCCCTGGATAGGGGGTTAAACCGGGAATTGCTGCTAGTCCATTGAATAGTTTTGCTCGGGCCGGCGGCAACCAGTCCCAAGTTTTTTGGGCAAAATCCTGATCCTGCAACACCACCGCTCCCACCGCTGCCGCAAGCTGATTCACCGCCCAAGGGTCGCGCCGTTGCCGCCATTGGGCAAGGCGGTCGGGGTGGGCGAGGGCATAGCCGAGGCGCAACCCCGGCAGGCTGTAAAACTTGGTGAGCGATCGCAACACCACCAACTGGGGAAACTGGGCTAAATAGGGGATTAAACTCTGCTGTTGGGCCGGGGGGAGAAAATCCATAAACGCTTCATCCACCACAGCACAAGGACTTTCAGCAATGAGGGGGAGTAATTCCACCACTGGCCAAAGTTTACCCGTGGGATTGTGGGGATTATTCAATAACAGGGCAGAGGGGGGCAGCAAATTCTCTAACCGTTGCTCCCCTTGCATATCTAGCCCACAGGCCAACAATTCCACCCCTGCGCCCCGACAAGCCCGGCCATAGTCCGCAAAGGCCGGCGTAATCAAGGCGGTGATGCCAGCCTGCGCCAAATCCATCGCCGCCCAAGTTAATAACTCCGCTGCCCCATTGCCAGGGAAAACCCAAGCGGGATCAAGGTCGTGGTGCTGGGCGATCGCCCCCCGCAATACCCCATAATCCGGATCGGGATAGTGGATTAATTCCGGGATGGCAGCCTGGATGGCGGCGATCGCACATTCTGGCGGCCCCCAAGGGTTAATACTGGCGGAAAAATCCCAAAGCACGGGGGAACCCGCAACTTGGGTTGCCCAGGTCAGGTTCCCCCCGTGAGTGGGTCGAGTGATCATAACCACATGGGTAGAGACAACTACGGGGCGACTTTTTCTTTAAACAGCTTGCCCGCTGAGAAGGCCGGCACTTTCGTCGCCGGGATCTTCATCGGATCGCCGGTTTTGGGGTTGCGACCCTCACGCTCTTTGCGATCGCGAGATTCAAAGGAGCCAAAGCCCACCAACGTCACCTTATCCCCCACCGCCACAGCCGCCATAATGGCCTCCACCGTAGCGCTGATCACCTTGTCCACATCCTTCTTGGTTACACCAGTTTCCTTGGCCACTTGATCGACGAGTTCACCTTTATTCATGAAAAAATCTCCTATGCTGGATAGCTGTTCTCAACGTGAGCATCATGGTAAGCGCCCGCAGGTCTCTCCGCAGAATTGCTGAAACCCGCATTCGCCCGTAAATTTCACTGACTCATTCTAAGCGTTGTCTCGCCATTGTGGATCTCTGAAACCCTGAGTTTTCTGAGGTTTTTTGATTTATTACAGATTTTTTTCTGTTCAGAGCTTGGCAACTTTGGCAACAAAGAGCGCAAGTCCAACCGCCCAAACCCATACACCGCAAAACCTCTGACGATTTTCCACCCCTGGTTAAAGCGCCAAACCCGCAAGGGTTCGTGCCAAAATTGCGGCGGACGCTTGCAGTTGATTTTTTTCCGTTTCTGATAAAGAAAGGTTAAGAATTCGCTCTACACCCTGTCGGCCCACCACAGCGGGCAGGCTCAAACACACATTCTTGATGCCCTCAAAATCCTCAATGGCGGTGCTGACCGTCATCACTCGCTTTTGATTTTGCAAGATGGCGCGGGCGATCTGCGTCACCCCCAAGCCAATAGCGTAGCTGGTGGCTCCTTTGCGCTGGATGATCTCGTAGGCGGCGTTTTTCACCTCGGCAAAAATCGGTTCAGCGGCGGCGATCGCCTCCGGGGTCGTAAATAACCGCTCCCCAGCGATATTCACGCCACTCCACACCGGCACTTCACTATCCCCATGCTCACCAATGATATAGCCATGCAAACTGCGGGAATCCACGCCGTATTGTTGGGCCAGGAGGTAGCGAAAGCGAGCCGTGTCTAACACGGTTCCGGAGCCAATCACCCGACTTTTCGGCAGGCCGGAAATCTGCATGGTGACATCGGTCATCACATCGACGGGGTTCGTGACGATCAACAAAATCGCCTCGGGATTACTGGCCACCACTTGGGGGATCAGCTTTTGGAAAATAGCGGTGTTGCGCTGGACGAGATCTAAACGGGTTTCCCCCGGTTGTTGCTTGGCCCCGGCGGTGATGATCACCAGATTGGCATTATGAGGCTGATCGAGGCTCCCCGCTGCAATTTTCGTCGGCTCCAAAAACGAGGAACCATGGAGCAGATCCATCACTTCCCCTTCCAGTTTGGGGCGATCGAGGTCGATGAGCACGAGTTCATCGAGGGTATTTTGAATCACCAGGGAATAGGCGCAGGCCATACCCACCTGGCCCACCCCAATGACAATCCCTTTGCGGGGGCGGCGTTGGGCAAGGGGGGTATCGGTGAGGAGGGAGGTAAACAGGGAATCATTCATGATTATTGCTTCGATTGCTACGCTTCTATCATCCCCCTTAGCGCAGGAAACATCAGCAACGGGAGCCAAGCGAAAGACCCGATTTCACTGGGAAAGGCAGTGAACTTATACTATCGGCACTAGACAAAATCATTAGGACTCAGTTTGTAGTGCGGACTTCAGTCCGCTCCCCCTTGGTTTTGATTCCAAAACTTAACCGCCTTAACTACCGCTATAACTGCTCATCGCAGGCGATCGCGCCAATATTTGATCTTCCCATGCCCATCAAAAAATAATGTCAACCTGTGAAATGTGAGGTCTAACGTTCCCCATCACCCGCCGCCGACAACCTCAGAATCTCACAGATAACCTTCTGGTGGTCAGGTGCATGGGCATTGTTAGGCAGTTAACACTCTTTCACTCTCTACCTAAACATTCAAGCTTTGACAACCATTGGTTGAAATGAGGACAGGTGCTCCGAATGACTTGTAGCCCAATTTTTTCAGCTAACTGGGGTCCAAAAGTAGATTTTGCCTTTCCATAATCAGGAAATTGAGCAATAATACGTTTGCTAGGTGCTGTTTGCAATCCATCGTTAATTAGTTCGGGCGTTTGATACTGGCTGGCAATAGCCTGAAGCACTTCAATCCGGGTACATCTCAGTTAGGAGATGAGTATAATTACTCAGACCAAGTATATGATTGTAATCCAATTAAGCCGTCAGTGCCCCATTCAGGTACGCACACCTATGCTTTAACACCTTTGGCACATTCTCC
>NZ_JAYGHW010000053.1:0-9747 GCF_034932185.1 Spirulina sp. CCNP1310
TTGCTGGAGTTCAGCCTGCGTTTGGGGAGTCATGGGTCAAAGGTGGTCAACAGTGTCTAAATTATGTAGGCTTTTGAGGAGGAATTGTAATGAGTATATTTACTCATCTCCTAATTGAGATGCACCCTTCAATCCCTTCTGTACTTCGAGAACTAAGGTATTCAAAGCAAGTTGGATCAGAAAAAAGATACGCCTCATACTCATGCAACTGAATGTAAGGAATGAAGCGTTGATCGGCAATATCTTCTGCAAAGCGTTGCTCTAGGAGTTCAACCCTCTTTAAAGGGTCTTGTCGCACAGCTTCAGCTTCAGCCAATCCTGGAAAATCAGGATGAATAGCATATAAATCAATCATGGTTGTGAAGAAAACATCTGAAGACTTCTCCTGTTTAAGAAAGCGTATAATGTCATTCTTCATAGGTGCATAACTACGACCACCTCCACGATGTACATACCCTTTCTTTCTTGCGTGAGCGATAAGCACAGGATTATGCATATACACTTGATACTGAGCCAAGTGTGGATTTACTAAATTATCAGCAAATGTTTGCTCAGTTTGTCCTTCAGCAAATAGGTAAAGCCGCGCCATTAATGGGGACCTCCACCAATAATATTTTTCTCCCAAATTTCACCCAGACTATACTCATCTAGCCACACATCCAGTTCCGTAAAAGTGAGTCTGCTGAATTGAGATTCTTTACCCTCTCTATTAACCGTAATTACATCATCAGGATCAAAATTGTCTAGAAAAGAACTAGATTGAGTACTAATAAGTATCTGAGTGTGAAGTGCAGCTTTACTAAATAAATCAGCCACAATATTTAAGGCATAAGGATGAAGCCCTAATTCTGGTTCATCAACAATAATTAGTTCTGGAAGTTCATTCTCCGGCTGTAAGAGCAATGTAGCAAGACAGATAGCTCGTAAAGTACCATCTGAAAATTGGTGTGGTCCGAATACACGGTCTGAGTCTTTTTCTCTCCAGTTAAGGATCACGCGATTAGACACATCTGGCTCTAGAACAAAATCATCAAAAAAGGGGGCAATAAGACGAATTGTTCTAATGATACGCTGATAAGCTAAACCGGAATTTTCGTCACGAAATCTTAAGAGCAGAGCAGCTAAGTTACCAGCATCAGGCATTAACCATCGATTATCCCCAACATAACAAGATTGGCGAACATCTGCTGTAGATGAGGTGTCATGGAAATGGTACACGCGGCAACGATTTAGCAAGTATCGGAGTGTCCTAGCAGTTTGCTTACCCTCCTCTGCTGCTTTGACAATCTGGGTTTCTTGATGTCCTGCACCTAATTCGTCCACTCTTGGAGCTACCCAACCTGTTTCTAAAAAACTTAAGGTTTCTTCAGCAAAGATGAGCGTATCACCAGCCGCATGAAATAGTCGAGTGTGGTAAGTATCTACTCCATTTTCAACTTGAAATTCCAGTTTTGCTTCTATTTGAGGCGTTATTCTAGGTCCAAAATGTAAGAGAGATTGGGCACGCCCTGACATTCCAATATACTGCTGAAAGCGCCCAGCCATCATCTCGTTAAGCATTTTGAAAAACGAAATAAGATTACTTTTTCCTGCTCCATTCGCTCCTATCAATATATTTAAAGGATGCAGTTCAATATCTATCGCCTTAATAGACTTGAAGCCGGCCAGAGTTAGTCTTTGTAACCTATTCAAAGGTCAATCTCCCAAATCTACGATTGTACATTTGCACCCGTTAACGTTTACTCCCGCAACACATGAATATACAGGTGTCAACAAATGCTAGATCTAGCATATACAAAACTTCATTTTCCAAGACTCGTCCCATGGCAAGAGCTAGAGGTGGCTCTGCCACCTCTGGGGGTTGTTGGGATTATTGGCATTGGTGGACGAATTTGGCGAGGCGATCGCAACCCTTTTTAATCGACTCTAGACCCGTGGCGTAGGAAATGCGGATGCAGCCCGCTGTACCAAAGGCATCACCGGGGACAGCGGCCACATAATGCTCATCTAACAGCCGCTCGCAAAATTCGAGGGCGGGCATCCCCAGGGATTTGATGTCAATGTAGACATAAAATGCGCCGTCGGGTTTGGGGCAACTCAGGCCGGGGATGGCGGCGATCGCCTCCAGCACATATTGCCGCCGCTCCGTAAAGGCCGCCAACATCACCCCTAGGGGTTCTTGGGTTCCGGTGAGGGCGGCGATCGCCCCATATTGGGCAAAGGTACAAACGTTCGAGGTACTGTGACCCTGCAATTTATTCATCCCTTGGATCAACTCCAAAGGCCCCGCCCCATAGCCAATGCGCCACCCCGTCATCGCATAGGCCTTGGCAAACCCACTACTAATAATCGTCCGCTCAAAAGCCGCTGGACTCACCGCCCCAATACTCAAATGCTCCACGCCGTCGTAGCGGATTTTTTCATAAATTTCATCGGAAACGACGAAAATATCTGCCTCTACCACCACCTCAGCCAGGGCGCGAATTTCCGCCGGAGTGTAAACGGAGCCGGTGGGGTTTGAGGGGGAATTGAGGACAAATAGTTTCGTTTGGGGCGTAATTGCGTTGCGTAACTGCTCCGGCGTGATCCGATAGCCCGATGCCGCTGTCGTTTCCACTAAAACGGGCGTACCCCCCGCCAACTTCACCATTTCCGGATAACTCACCCAATAGGGAACGGGAATAATCACCTCATCCCCCGGCGCAATCAGCGTCATCATCAGGTTATAGAGGGAAAACTTACCTCCGTTGGTGACGATAATATTGGCGGCGTTGTAGGGGAGTTGGTTATCGGTTTGCAGTTTTTGGGCGATCGCTTCGCGCAGTTGCGGTTCCCCCGCCGCCGGGCCATAGCGGGTTTTGCCCTGATCGAGGGCTGTTTTTGCCGCTTCCTTAATGTGATCCGGCGTATCAAAATCCGGCTCCCCCGCGCTAAAGCTACAAACATCGATCCCATCGGCGGCCATCGCCTTCGATTTAGCGGCGATCGCCAGCGTCATGGATGCGGGAACTTGGTTGATACGGGGGGCTAATTTCACGATGGCTCGGCCTCTCAAAGCAGCAGGGTTAGGGTAATCATGACTTTCCAGTGTAGGAGGAAATTTAGATGGGGGGATGCTGCCTTTAATACTTTTTTATGACTTGACCCGATTCGTTAGAGTAGAAACTGTTTTGTTGTTCCTGATCGCGAAAACCATGCGTAAATTTCTGTTTGGGGCCATCGCCTTAACCGTAGCCGTCTTAGTCTGGTGGGGAAATCACGGCCCCGCTGTCTCCGCCCCCAGCCTTTATCAACTCCATCAGCACGATCGCCCCGTCGCAACGGCGATCGCTCGCATCGAACCCCGCCAACCCGTCCTAGCGGGAACCGTCACCTATGGCCAAACCGCCGATAACCAACCGATTCAGGGCTATCTCGCCCGCCCAGCGGCTCAGGTTCACCCCGCCCCCGCAATCATCGTCATCCATGAATGGTGGGGCCTCAATGACAATATTGAAATGATGACCCGCCGCCTCGCGGGGGAAGGCTACACCGCCCTCGCCGTCGATCTCCATTTGGGGGAAGTGGCCCAAACGCCGGAGGAGGCGCGGGCTTTGATTGGCAAGGTACAAGCCGATCTTGACGGGGCCAATGCCAATATCCGCCAAGCCTACGATTATCTTCAAACCGTCCAACAGGCCCCGAAAATTGCCAGCTTGGGCTGGTGCTTTGGGGGTACTTGGTCGCTGAATACGGCGTTACTCTTCCCGGAGGATCTTGATGCAGCGGTGATCTACTACGGCGGCGGCATCACCACCGACCGAGCGACCCTGCGAACGCTGCAAATGCCGATCATCGGTTTCTTTGGTGCAGAGGATACCAATCCCCCCCCGGCCACGGTGCGGGAGTTTGAGCGGGTGCTAAAATCCCTCGGCAAATCCGTAGAAATTCACCTCTATGAAGGAGCCGGCCATGCCTTTTCCAATCCTTCCGGGATGAATTATGTAGAAACAGCGGCAGCGGATGCCTGGGAAAAGGCGATCGCCTTCCTCGCCACCCACCTCAATACTACCCACATCCATTAAAACCAAGCAAATTAACACTCCCCGCGCTCAAGCGACGGGGATTCTTGGTTCATCGGACGTAAGGGGGCATGATCAGTTTTGATGAAAGCCCTTTTTAAACAGTTTTTGATGTTGGATGTGTTTGGCTTTACTAAAATAGAGCAATACGGAATTTTTTCATAAATCAAATAGGATTGCTGTGGCTGAGATAACTTTCTTCAACTTGATCAATAAAAATTTTACCCATCTTTTGATA
The DNA here is from genome assembly GCF_034932185.1 of Spirulina sp. CCNP1310. Classification (NCBI taxonomy): domain Bacteria; kingdom Bacillati; phylum Cyanobacteriota; class Cyanophyceae; order Spirulinales; family Spirulinaceae; genus Spirulina; species Spirulina sp. CCNP1310. The sequence goes on from NZ_JAYGHW010000053.1 coordinate 4,300, forward strand.
TTCACGACGTAGTGCTTGAATAATATGTTGTTTTTTGACATTCTCCTCTGTCGCAGCCGCCAAAAAAGCAGACATCAACGCAATATTACGAATATTAGCCCCTGTGAGTTCAAAATGATGGGCTAAAAACTGCAATCCCAAATCCGGCTCCTGCGGAGTTTGGAGAGGGAAAACTTTCTGCCAAATTTGATGGCGTTGCTTTTCGTTAGGCAATTGAAACTCAATAATGAATTGCAATCTTCGCATAAAAGCATCATCCATATTGCCCCTTAAGTTAGTTGTCAAAATAGCTAAACCTTCATATTCTTCTATTTTTTGTAAAAGATAACTGACTTCTAAATTAGCGTAGCGATCATGAGCATCTTTAACAGTACTTCGCTTACCAAATAGAGCATCTGCCTCATCAAATAATAGAATTGCATTGGCATTGGTTGCCGCCGTAAAAATTTGGTTAAGATTTTTTTCAGTTTCGCCAATGTATTTACTCACCATCTGGGATAAATCAATTTTGTAGAGGTCTAGCTCTAGCTCTTTAGCAATCACTTCCGCTGCCATTGTTTTCCCTGTACCTGAAGCCCCAGAAAACATGACATTCAAGCCTCGACCCAGGGATCTTTGTGCTTTAAACCCCCAGGTTTCCCACACCAAATGATGATATTGAATATGATTACAAATTTCCCGTAGCTGTGTTTTTTGATGTGGCGATAAAACAATATCATTCCAGTGATATGTGGGCTGAATTTGCTGAGACAGGGTTTTGAGTTCATGCCCTGAAACTCTCCGCGCTGCCATAAACAATTGCTCAATTGAAGGTGGACTAGAGTCTAACGGCACAACAGAATGATCATGTTGCCATTGGGCTTGATTTACCGCAGTTAGCACGGCATTTTTAATCTGTTTCGGAGTGAGTCGAAAGCGATCGCTCAAACGATCCAATTCCAGATCATTAACATGAAGATCCACAGTTTGTAAATGATAGTGCCAATACGCACGCCGCTGTTCAAAGCTAGGAACTGGGAAGGCAATTTCAATGACACCATGAAAATTGATTTCAGTATTTTTATGATTTTCTAGCCCAGATAAAATGACGATGCTGGAGTAAGTATTGATCTCTTCTGTGAATACTTGATATAAAACTTGATTTTCTTTATTCTGTAGATCATCAAGTTGGTCAACATACAGCAATGCATTTTGAAATTGGGCATCACGGAGCAACAATTTGATAGTTTCAATAAATTCATTGATTTTTGAAGTGCTGATCTTGGACAGGTTTGCCGTGAGTAATGGTGTTTTTAATGTTTGAGCGATCGCAGTAGCGGCTTGCTGTTTGCTGACTTGATCAACACCCTGAAAGAATAAAATCAAGGCATTTTTAGCAACGTGAGCGGCCTGGATAAAGTCCAGCAGAGATTGAGAGATTGCTGTGCTCTGAGGAATCGCACGATCTTGAGCGTTCTCCAGCCCGTTGAGTTGGCAAAAGGGTTTAAGTCTGGGGTCTAATCCCGGTTCACCTAGGAGGAGGCGAACGACACTGGGATCAATTTTAATAATTTGTGCTAAAAGAGACGGTTCAGCTTGATTTGGGTCAGGAATTAAATGGAGTAATCCATGCTGAATGAGCGGTGCTTGGGGGGAAAAATGCGATCGCCGTTCGAGTTTTGCGATTGCAGAATCACATAATAAATTTAAGCTCAAATCAACCGTTGGTCGCCTCGCACGCACATCATCTTGCAAGTACACATAGATCCGTTCATAGCGGCGATCGAGTTCTGGAGCAAGGGCGATCGCCAAAATGCCCAAATCAAAATCAGTTAGCTTAAATGTATGAATTAACCACCGTAATGGTGTGGCGCTACCAAGATGATCAAGGAATAACGTGATATCACTCAAACCATGCTGAGTAAAAAGGGGCTTAACTGGTGATTGGGTGAGTAATTGATTAACTTCAGCCTCATCAATTTGTATACCTCGATAAGGATTATCTTCTGCCCCTAGTTGAACCGTAGATTGGGCGATCGCCATGGCCGCATTTAGTCGTAGATCTAGCCACTTCAACAACTCAACTAACGCATCTAAGTGAGCTTGTAACATGAGCAAATTTAAACCTGAGTAGATGTTTCGACATTGGGAGACTCGATCACTGCGATCGCGTCTTCCGGCGTGACATCAGTAAACATCACCTGCAAAATTCCAGGGAGATAGCGGTCAAATGTCACAATATTCAGCGAGAGGCATTCTTCAATCATCGCCTCAGGTTCAACCATGCCAGCAAATTGAATACTGGTTTTAAACCGTACTTCACCATCAGACAAATCCATCTCAAAGTTACCAAACTTCAAACCAAAATTAGCACGAGTGAGAAACTCTTGGATTGCGATTAACTTATCGACTCTCGCTTTATTCGGACAAATTGAATAAACGATGATCTGCTGATGCTCATCAATGCACTTCACCATCGTACTCCAGGTTGCGGCTTGTCCATTAACATCGAGCCGTATGGTGGAATTGCCCAACTCATAAAATTGCCACTCTTGTTTTTTTAGGATAGATACTGTGGATTCTAATAACATAATTTTGGCGACTTGAATAGGAAGGATAATTTTAAGTAGAAGAATTGAATATAGCGTTTTCGTGACTCATGAGAACTCTACCTCCCCCTTGCAAAGGGGGATTGAGGGGGATCTCTGTACCGCATAGCTTGAGAAATTGCTATATACTTGCTACTCTACATTGAAAATCATAATAGATTTTCTTAAAATTTTGCAAGCTCCTGATCAAGATTGTCATCCAATTTAATAATTTCTTGGGACAATTTTTCCTCTATTGATTTAAGCTCACTTTGATTATTTTTCATGTCGGAAATTGTATTGAGTCCTTGACCAAGTTCTAATTTTTTGTCATCCCATCCAATTGCTGCTTCAACATTTTTGAGAATCTCATCTGATTTTTCTTTGGCGTTTAATGCATGCTCAAGAATTTCAGAATGCTTCTCATACTTTTGCGTATACTTTTCTTGCATCTGGGCTAATTGCTCCATCCTCTTGATGAAGCTCTTTGGATCTTGAATTCCAAATTCAGTGATTTTCAAGAGTGCTTTACTTTTGATTTCTTCTGTCATTTCTCGCTTTGCTTGTAAAGCTTTATTTTTGAGTTCAGAAACTTTGCCTTTTAACTCCGTTTTTAGATTTGAGATAGGGGCCATTTTTTGTTCAGCATTGTGGAGTTTTATCGTGAGCATATTTTTTGCATGCTCTGCTTTTTCTTTGATCTCATTTTTCTTCTCCTTCAAATCATAATATTTGTCCCAGGCTTGTTCTGGTATGATCTTTTTGAATTTTGCTTTAACTTTATCTTTTGCTTTTCCAATTTTTTTGATTTTTGTGGTGACTGATTTACCGACTTGTTTCGCTTTATCCCAAAAACCATGTTTTGAATCACTCGTATCTTGCTCCTCTACTCCTTGTTCTATTTTTTCTACTTCCTGCTCTATTGTTGATGTAATTCCAGATTTGGATTTAACATCTCCTAATTCCTGATCATTTTCAAATAAATCTCCTGAAAGTTTAAGCAGTTCTTGATATCGTGATATTTTAACACTCAGTCTTTCGAGTTTTTGAACATATTTCTCATTTTTGCTAGTTTCGTTCTCAATCACCTTCTTAGCCTTGTCAAATACCTTGATGTATTCAGCCTTTACGTGATCAATAATTCGCTTCCGCTCTTTTCCACTACCTGGAATATGCTGTTGTGCATCTTCTAAAAGTTGTTTTGCTCGATCAGCATTAACGACATCATAGGTTCTCTTAAAATCGATTGATTTTTTGTCTAGCTCAAATGATAGACATCCCTCAAAAGTTGGCTTGCCTATCTTAATTCCACCATTTTCATCGAATTCAAGATTGCCCTTCATTGAGCCGCGCCCTAAACTTAACTCTCCACGGATAGCATACAAGTCCTTCGTAAAAATATACAGTACCTTAGCCTGTACACCTGCTCCCATTGTGATTTTAAATTCAGCACCAGCATAATATTCAGCTTTTAAGCCCTTGGCATCAACTTTCTTGCTTTCTTCATCATAGCCTAACTTTCCATCAATTTTGAGTCCTCCCTTTGCTTCTACTTTGCATCCTCCTTCAATAAATGCGTTGAGCGCAGCAGCATAAACTGTGCCAACACTAGCATTTCCTTTTAGTGCAATTCCGATGGCTCCTTTGATCTCTGGATTAGCAACCAAATTCCAATATTTCTCTTTACTTTCTTTTTTGACCGTACCACTCAAGCTCGCACCAAGACTTCCTTCCACCTTGAGCGAAATACCAGCCTCAATAGCACCAGGAACAATGGGATAATTGAAGGCTAAATCTAGTGGCCAGTCCATCGGATCTCCAGGGAACTGAATGTTGCCTTTTGCACTAAGCTCTAAACTATCAACCCTTAATTTTCTCTTACTTTCAGCATCTTTTTTAGCAAGTGTAACTGCACCCTTACCTTCAGCAGCAAAATATTTACCCAGTTTTAATTTCACCCCACCACTTGCTGTTGTGCTGTATTGCTGTTGTCTCCCTTCAACCGAAACAGCAGGATTAGTAATTGAGAAAATATCACCAATAGAAATCGTACCAATAGTCGCTTTTGCTACATCCCAATCAACACCATCTTTATCAAGTCTGGTATTCTCTACTGATACGCTAGCCTGGTTGAGGGATGGAATACTAATACCAGCTTGGCCAATAGTTACCTTGGGATTTTTATGGTCGTAGTGAATATTGCTAGCACTGAATTTGAGAATGTCAGCAATAGTACCGTTTAGACCTACCTTGTCATGTGTAACATTTACCTTTCCGTTTTTATAATCAAAGGTAAGATGACCACTCCCATTCACTTGCACTAAGTCAGAAGACCCGAAGTTAACGTTGAAGTCACCTTCAAAGTTGGAGTTGTACTGCTTGGATGCGCCTTGAATTTCCCCTGCTGCTTTTTCGAGTATGACGTACTCACCCAGTAAGGGGATATTATTGGCGTTTAACTTGATGGTGTTCCAATCTAAGCCAGTTTGGTCAATTTTGGCTTGGGTGACATCGGCTTTGAAGTAATCCTCGGTTGAATTTTCGCCCTTCGGAACCCTGACCGTTGCTTGCCGAATGGTAACGACATTGGCTTTATGGTCGTAGTGAATGTCCTTGGCATTGAACTTGAGGATGTTGGCGATTGTGCCATCAAGACCCACATCTTTATGTTCAACAGTCACCTTTCCGTTTTTATAATCAAAGGTAAGATGACCACTTCCATTCACTTGCACTAAGTCAGAAGACCCAAAGTTGACGTTGAAGTCACCTTCAAAGTTGGAGTTGTACTGCTTGGATGCGCCTTGAATTTCCCCTGCTGCTTTTTCGAGTATGACGTACTCACCCAGTAAGGGGATATTATTGGCGTTTAACTTGATGGTGT
>NZ_JAYGHW010000054.1:0-8599 GCF_034932185.1 Spirulina sp. CCNP1310
GGGGATTGAGTACGGTAGGGCATACCGGAACTTTTGCGCGAGACGCAAGCAACGCTTCAGGAGAATCGACCTCTACTTTGGCTGGAGTCATCCTGTCTGAGCAAGTTGGCTCGTTGAGTGAAGAATCGCCGTCGCTTTAGCGCGGGGAGTGTCAAGGGAATTGATCATCCCTTCTCGTTGGACGCGGGTTAATTGATAAGCACCACTTTGGCGCAATACTTGATAATCTTCTGGGGCAAGGCCCAATTCGGCGATCGCCTCCGGATGGGAAATCAACAACAACGTTGCGCCCCCCACCTCCTGCTGTAAGGCTTTCACCGCATGGGGCGCATGGGAGAAAAACTGCACCGGATTTTCCGAGTAAAAGGCCACCGAAGGCTTCATAAACCCGATCATCAACAGTTCCTCCGGCGGATCTTTCACCCGCTTGGCCAGTAATGACAATTCTCGTAGGGGTTGCTGTCGTTCCTGATCAACGATGTTGAGCGTGGGAACGACCACAAAACTGACAAAACAGAAAAATGCGAGGATGTTGACGACAATAATCCAGCGGCGGGTGGGGTTTTTCCACAATAAAAGGAGGGTTACACCTCCGGCAAGCAACCAAATCACGCCGCCAATGACCGGCAAACCAGAAGCCATTAACACCTTGGGGAAGTTGGGAGCGGCGGAATCGGGGCCGAGGATGCGGGGTAAAATCCACCAGACAACACCAGCTACAAGGGCGAGAATGCCATGGGCGGCTCCGGTGAGCCATTCCCCTAAGCTATGATTCCAGCGGCGGGGAGCGGTGGGGGGGAGGGTGAGGGCTTGTGTCCAGAAGAGGGCGATCAGGATCGCTGCTGCGGGTAAGAGGGGGAGGGTATAACTGGGGAGCTTGGTGACGGCGATGGTGAAGAAGAGGAAGATCACCCCAAACCAAAGCAGGGCTAAGATCCCCAAATGGGCGCGTCTCGGTTGAGCTTGCCAGGGCGATCGCCCCCAAAACCGGAGCCGCGCCATGGCCATGGGCAACCCCAAAGACCAGGGGAAAAACCCGACGGCAACGACGAGAAAATAAAAATACCAGGGGCCGCTGTGGTTATTCACCACTTGGGTAAACCGCTCAACGTTGTGGTAGCCAAAAAAACTATCAATATAGGTTTGGCCATGGGCCAAAATCACCAACACATACCAGGGGATCGTGATCACGGCAAAAATCACCGCCCCCGTCCAAACCTTCGCCTCTTGCCAGACGGCTTTCAAGTTGCCCATATAGGCTAAAAAGGCCAGGATTACCAAGCCAGGAATCACCAACCCCACCGGCCCCTTGGCCAACACAGCCCCCGCCATGGCCAGATAACAACTGAGATAGGCAGGGCGGGGCCAAAATCCCGGCTCCAGTTTCCCTTCATCCTCCACATAGCCCCAAAAAAAGCAGAGCAACGCGATCCCCATCCCGGCACAAAGGAGCATATCCGATACGCCAGTACGGGCCCAGACGATGAATTGTAGGTTTAAAGCGAGGATCGCCGCCCCTAGGCCCGCCGCGAGCCACCGTTGCCGCTCACTGAGCCGGGTTTCTTCCCCTTGGGCGACGCGGGGCAGGGCGTAACCGTAGCGGCGGAGGGTGAAAAAGAGCAGCGTGATGAGGGCGATCGCCCCCAAGGCCGACGGCAACCGCACCGCCCATTCATTCACCCCCAAGACCAGATAACCGAAGGCCATCAGCCAATAGACCAAGGGGGGTTTATCAAAGCGAGTGGCCCCGTTGAAATAGGGTGTCACCCAATCGCCGGTTTCCACCATTTGGCGCGAGGCTTCCGCGAATAGGGGTTCGGTTTCGTCAATTAAGCCGATACTGCCCAAATGCCAGAGAAAAGCCATGATGCAAATTAGCCCCAAGGCTAAACCCATCAACACAGCGGTCTGTTGGGGGTGTTTCTCGAACTGCTGCCACCACTGCTGAAGTCGAAGCGGTAGCCCAAATTGTTTGCGCCAAATCATTGGGGTGTTTTGCAAAATGTGGCCATTTTAACGAATTGATGGGGGATCTCCCAATCCTCAAGGTGATCTGTGCAGGGGCGCAAAATCTAATTTTGCGCCCCTACATCACTGACAGCCTGGCACGACCCAACCCAGGGGATGCCAGAGGATCGCGGATCCTGCACGATCTCCAATCCCCCCTAGGTATCTCGGAGCAGATCCGTGGGAATGCCGATTTTAAATGTCGTGCCTACCCCTGGCTCAGAGGTGAAATCGAGGATCCCGTGATGATCTTCGACAATGATTTGATAGCTGGTGGCTAACCCCAAGCCCTGGCCTTGGCCAATGGGTTTGGTGGTGTAGAAGGGGTCAAAGAGGTGCGATCGCACCTCCGGGGCAATGCCGATGCCATTATCACTGATCTCAACCCAGCAATAATCCTCTGCGGCATAGGTTTTGAGCCGAATCGTTAAGCCAGCTTCAGGGTCGGGGCGTTGGCGGAGGGCATCGATGGCATTGTTGAGTAAATGGAGTAACACCTGGTTTAATTTGCGGCCATAGCAGGTGAGGCGGGGGATGGGGTGGTATTCCTTGGTGATGGCGATCCGCACTGGCGTACCCATCGCTGGATCCGTCGTCAGCCGATGCTCCAATAGGCGCAACGTATTATCCAGGGATTCCTGGATGTTCACCTGTTTCACTTCCGACTCATCCAAATGGGCAAAAATCCGCAACGCCAACAGCAGCGATTTCAACCGCTCTGTACCTGTACGCATCGACTGCATCAACTGGGGTAGATCGGTGCGGATAAAATCTAACTCCACCTCGGCTAAAAAATCTTGGAGTTGTGGCGAAGGTTCCGGCAATTCCCCTTCATAGCGGGCAATCACCTCCAGCAAAATCTGTGTATAGTCCAAAGCCGGAGAAAGGTTGCCCGCAATAAACCCGACGGGATTGTTAATTTCATGGGCTAACCCCGCCACCAATTGGGATAGCCCGGCCATTTTTTCCTGTTGGATCATTTGGGCCTGGGTCTTTTTCAATTGGAGCAGGGCGGTTTCTAAATCTTGATTTTTCGCCGTCAGTTGCCGATGCAATTGGGCTAATTCCCAATGATGCTCAACCCGGGCTAAAACCTCCTCCAATACAAAAGGCTTGGTAATATAGTCCGCGCCCCCACTCCCAAAGGCTTTCACCTTATCCTCCACCTCACTTAACGCACTGAGGAAAATCACTGGAATCGGTTTAAAGGCTGGCTCCTGTTTCAAGGCTTCACACACCTGATAACCGTCCATATCCGGCAGGTTAATGTCCAATAGGATTAAATCGGGGGGGAGCGATCGCACCGCTTTTAACGCCATCGTGCCATTAATTGCCTTACGCACCCCGTAGCCCTGGGTTTGGAGCATATCCGACAGGAGCCGGAGGTTTGCGGGGGTGTCATCGACAATTAAGATATCAGCGGTGATGGGTGTTGATTCTACTGAGAGAGAAGAAGGCATCGTCGTTTGGGGGATCACAGCAGTTTTAAAAGAGGTAAGCGGATGATTTTAAAAAATGTCATTATTCACTTTATTCACCCCATCCACATCAGGCCCGTGGATTTTGTCGCAGTCAGGGATTAACTGAGCAGTCGTTCGGGATCAACCATAACCAAAGGGTTGCAACAATTCCAAAATCCGATCAAAGCGGAACTGTACCGTCAACTCCGTTAGATAAAACATCAAACTGGCGCAATCGGCGGGAATTTCATCAATGAGCGTGAAAATCTGGGTGTCATTGCCCTGGAGAGCGGCTTGGTAAAGTTGTTCTTGCCAAGGGGCGGGCATTTGGCTGAGATGGGTGTTGCTCTCCCCTGTGGTGATGGGGAAATCGAACTCGGATTCTGGGGGATATTGTAATTCAGGGGAGGCTTCGATAAAGTTTAAGCCTAAGTAGCTGTGAATTTTTTCCGAGAGTTCGGCTTCCTTAAAGGGTTTGCGGATGAAGTCATCACAACCGGCGGCTAGCACATCCTGGCGGTCTTCTTCAAAGGCGCTGGCGGTGAGGGCGACAATCACCACCCGCTGATCAGGCCGTTGACGACGACGGATTTCCCCTGTGGCGGTGTAGCCATCCATGACGGGCATCCGCATATCCATCCAGATGAAATCCGGTTGCCAGGCTTCCCAGAGGGCGATCGCCTCCTCTCCATTCGTCGCTTCCCGCACTTCCAACCCCCAGCGGCTGAGAATTTGATTCAATAGCAGGCGGTTCGTGGGTTTATCTTCCACGATTAAAAAGCGGTAATGGGGCTGATCCGGGGCAATGCCGACAATATTCATCCCCTCCTCAGGGTAAGAACCCACCACTTCACTAGCCGTTACCGGCACAATCTGGATCGTAAAGGCAAAACAAGCACCGGCCCCCACGGCACTGGTGACGGTAATTTCCCCCCCCATGAGATGAACAAACTTTTGGCTAATCGGTAGCCCCAAGCCGGTACCTTCTTGGGATTGCACCCCGACGCTGGTTTGGCTAAAGGCCTCAAATAATTTGTCCTGCTCGCTGGGATCAATCCCCGGCCCGGTATCCTGCACTTCAAAATGGAGGATATCGGGAGCCAAGGCGGTGACGGTGAGGGTCACTTCCCCCGCTGATGTGAACTTGACGGCATTGTTGAGCAGGTTGATTAACACCTGCCGTAACTTGCCTTCATCGGTATGAATGTATTGGGGGACACGGGGCGATCGCCCCACCCGCAACTGCAAACCCTTTTGCTGGGCTTTAAGCTGAAACATTTGTTCTAGATTCTGCAACAGCCGGTAAAGGTCGAAATTACTTTCCGACAACACCGTCCGCCCCGCTTCAATTTTCGACATTTCCAACACATCGTTAATCAACGTGAGGAGATGTTCCCCCGATTGACGAATGATCTCTAAATATTGCCGTTGCCCCTGCGGTAGGTTGGTTTCCCGATACAACAGTTGGGTAAAGCCGAGAATGGCATTCATCGGCGTGCGCAGTTCATGGCTCATGCTGGCGAGAAATTCACTTTTAGCCCGGTTGGCCGCTTCGGCGGCTTCTTTAGCCCGGGCTAATTCCTGAGCTTGGGCCTGGGTTTGGGCAAACAGTTCCGCCTGCTGCACCGCCACCCCTAATTGAGTGGCAATCTGGGTCATGATCTTGACCTCCACCTCTTCCCATTGGCGGGGGCCACTGTTTTGATAGGCACAGAGCAAGCCCCAAATTTTCTGACTTGTGAAAATAGGCACAATGATATAACTACGGGCTTGGAGTTGTGCGAGAAGTTCGAGATAGCAGGGGGTGAAACCGGCGGTGTAGATATCGGTGACGCTGTGGTAAGTAATGCCTTCGCGGTAGATGGAGCCTTCCGTTTCCTGGAGGTAGGTATCTTCAATCAGGGCTTGATCAGAGCGGCCGACGCAGTTTTCCTGCTCCGTGGCGGGGCGGGTCAGGGGCGGGGTGAGTTCTACCCCCACCACCGGCTGCCAGTCTAAGCCGACGGATTCCGCCACTAATACGCCGCTCCAATCGGGGTTAAAGCGATAGACAAGAAGGCGATCGCATTCAATCACCTGGCGGAGTTCCGCCGTCGTGTCTTCAAAAATGGTCTCTAGATCCAACGTGCGGCGCATCCGGGCCACCACCCGCGCAATGGCCTGCTCCCGCTCTAGGGCTTTACGCAATTGCCGCTCAATGCGTTTCCGTTCCGTAATATCCCGGATAATGCCCACCAAATTGGTTTCCCCACCCTGCCCTTGAAAGGCAATTTTTTTGGTGGAAATGGTGCGGAGTTTCCCCTGGCCATCGGTGAGGGTTTCCTCATTTTCCACCTCGCCGCCCGTGGTAAACACCAAATCATCGTAATGCCAGAATTGATCCGCCTGTTCTCGGGGGATAAAGTCGTGATCGGTTTTGCCTAATAGTTCTGTGGGCGATCGCCCCAACAATTCACAAAAAGCATGATTCACCATCTGCCAACGGTGTTCTTGGTCTTTAACAAATACGGGATCGGCGATCGCATTTAACACCCGTTCGAGAAAATGTTGATTATCCCGCAGGGCTGTTTCTGCCCTAATTTTGTTAAAAATTTCGGCGTGCAGTTCAGTATTAATCGTCATCAGATCATAGGTGCGAGCCGCTACCCTGGCCTCTAAATCCTGCTGTCGTTCCGTCAGGGCCATAAAGTCCCGCGTCCGTTGCAGTTCTGCCGCTGCCCGCTCCACCACCATGGCCATGATCTCCTCCACCTCCGTTGTCACCCTCAACGGTTGACGATGGAGTAAACAAAAATTGCCTAACACCTGGCCCCCATCGTCCAACAGCGGAATGCCCCAATAGCTCACCATGGCCATCGGTTCCAACAGCGCATCATCACGGCAAATCCGTTGGAGGTTATCGGCAATGAATAGCGGCTTCCCGGTGGTGATCACAATGGCACAAGGGCGATGGATCAAATCATAGGTAAAATTCTCTAACCGCTGCCCATCTCCCCACACCGCTAGGGTTTGTAATTGGGGCATCTCTCCGGGGATTAATTCAGCAATTAAGGCATAATCCACCCCTAACGCTTGGGCTATATTTTCCACCAGCGCAGCGAAAAAATCTGCTCCGGTGTGGGAGGCAGTCTGAGTGACAAGACTGCGAAACAAATCATTCATAGTTTGAATGTTCTTATTAAAATAGAGTGCGGGACAGTAGAGAAGCTGGCCCCCTCAGATCAAGCTGTGAAGTGAAAAAAATTTGTGCATCGACCACCAGATTTCAGTTGATGTTTGGGGATACGGGATGAACACAATTGCAAAGTTAGCGCAAATCCTGGCTGCGACGGGTGCAATGGTGCGAATTGCGCCACTGAGGCGATCGCACAGTGAAGTGAAAAGAGGTTTACCTCAAATCGAGGGAAAGAAGAGCAATGATGCTTAACAGTTTAAAAGATTCTGGAGCGTCGCGGCAATCTCAGGGGCAAGGGCGAGGCTAATCCCGCAACGCTTGGGCCGTCGTGCTATTGGTGCTATTGTTCGCATAAGCCCGGTAATCCTCCACATATTGCTGAGGATCATTGCCCCAAGCCTGGACGCTAGCCCGCCCCTTCATTTTTGCCCACCAAACCTGTAACCGGCGACAATCCGCCGGAACCGGGAAATCGCGATAATAGCGCAACGTCTCCCACCGCTCAAACCAGGGATAAAAGGCAATATCCACCAAACTAAACCCCGTCGCTAAACAATAATCCCCCCCATGGTTAAGCACCTCCGTCTCTAAAAAACGGCAATGGTCATGGAGGGTTTGTCGCCATTGGTCTTGCTTGGTCGGGTCTTGAGCCAGGAGTAATTTATAGAAGGCCGGCGTAAACTGATTGTTGGCAAAATCAATCCAAATCCGGGCCACGGCCCGTCCCCCCGCACTCCGGGGCAATAGGGCCGGCTCCGGAAAAGCCTCCTCTAAATATTCATTAATAATCGTCGATTCCCACAGCCGCAGGTGATTCCCATGGGCATAGCCATCAACCTGCTCCTCCACCACCAACACCGGCACTTTCCCATAGGGAGAAATTTCCCCAAAATTGGCCGGCTTGTTGTCCAAATCAATCTCCACCCGGTTAAACGCCAGCCCCTTCTCCGTCAACACCAAACGGGTGCGGTGGGCATAGGGGCAACGGTTGGAACTATAGAGGGTGAGGGTGGGGGTCATCAGGATCAAACCAAGAGAGAATAGAGCTATTCTATCGCGCCGCCTCAGGGGAAAACTCACCCTATCCGCCGGGCCTATGGCACACTTAACAACAGAGAGAGTCGGCGTGATGGTTGCAGGTTGCCCCATTGAGGATAGCTTGAGGAAAGTCCGGACTCCCCAAAGACCAGACTTGCTGGGTAACGCCCAGTGCGCGTGAGCGTGAGGATAGTGCCACAGAAAGATACCGCCTTTTGAAGGCAGAGGGCAGAAGGCAGAAGGCAGAATGATTCATTCATCCTGCTACGCAAGGGCAAAGCCCTTCATCCTTCGTCCTTCATCCTTCAAAGGTAAGGGTGCAAAGGTGCGGTAAGAGCGCACCAGCAACATCGAGAGGTGTTGGCTCGGTAAACCCCGGTCGGGAGCAAGGTCGCAGGGGCAAGGGTTGGTCTTTTGCCCGCCCCGTTTTTGGAGAACCGCTTGAGGGATTTGGTAACAAATCTCCCAGATAGATAACCATCCTCGAACAGAATCCGGCTTATGTCTGGCTCTCTCTTTTTTTCATCTTGGTTGCAAAATTAGACTGATGACTGTTGATACTTCCCTGGATAAATTTACCCCCGCTTTACCCCTACCTACGATCCTCCGCTTGGGTCTTTTTAACCTCGGCCTAGGGTTAATGTCGGTGCTGACCGTTGCGGTACTGAACCGGGTGATGATTACAGAATTGCAAATTCCCGCCTGGGTGACGGCGGGAGCGGTGGCACTCCCTTATCTGGTTTCGCCAGCCCGGGTCTGGTTTGGCCAACTCTCGGATTCCCGCCCCCTCTGGGGCCTGCACCGCACTGGCTATGTGCGTTGTGGGGCGCTGATGGCGGGGATTATCGTTTTCCTGGCGGTGCAAACCGGGTGGCAGTTGGGGGGGGGAGTGGCCCTGGTGGGGGGCTGGTCTTGGAAG
>NZ_JAYGHW010000055.1:0-8428 GCF_034932185.1 Spirulina sp. CCNP1310
TCTCTAGAGCCATTGTCACCCTTGGCATAATACTAACGTGGGTTGAACCATCTTGGACAGCCTGTAAATCCCCCACGATAAAACCGTCATCAATTTGCCATAAAGGATCTTTACCTTGACCACCAAACTCTATCGGTTTGCGAAATGCGGGTAAACCTTCGATAGATAGCGAAACAGACATTCCCTTCGTGTCTCTAATCGCAATGGTAACAAACTCTCCTTCAAACTCGCGCTGTGATTCTGGCAACAAATAGCCTTCCTGACTCAAGCAACCCCTTCGCACCTCCTCAATATTGATATCGATAGTTAGCCTAACCCCTAACAATCTTGCACTACGACCCGTCCTCGGTTTGCCATTTTTTTCTGCCATACCACGATAGTAAAATTTTACCATATTCTATCTTTTGCTGATTGATCACTAGATTTCTTTGTTAAAGTTCTTGAGTAAATCATACAAGGAACACCCTGCAAGAACACATTCCCCTGCATACAGCCTTGTCCAATGCTCACAATCGCAATAACACTAAACTTATCTAAAAACCGCCACCCCATCGCCTATATTTTAAAAAACACCCCCAACCCCCCCAACATGGAACCCAACGAACCCGAAATCTATCTCCTCGCCCTCCTCCTCACCCTCAAACACACCCAAACCCCCCTCAACCCCGAAACCCAAACCCGCCTCTACGAACTCGGAGAACGCCTCAAAAACTTCGACCCCCAACGCTGGCCCATCATTAAACGCACCCTCAACACCCTCCTCAACACCACCCCCACCCTCACCTCCGAATTCCAAAAACACCTCGCCACCCTCCAAACCCACCCCCGCGATCGCCTCCTCACCCTCACCCTCCCCCCCGATCCCCACAGCCCCACCCTCGAAAAACGGGGGATCGAACCCGGCCGCCCCACCCAAAACAACAGCCAATACCTGATCAACGACCTCGTAATTCCCACTCTCCTCAACGATAACCCCATCGCCACCAGCCAAAAACTCACCGGCTGGCAACGCTTCTGGCAACCCACCGACCCCTCCGACGACGACTATCTTCCCCCCCTCAACCCCTAACCCATGCGCTACCTGATTTATCCCACCCTAGATCACTACCGCTACGACCTACGCCATGGATTAGGCCAAACACAACAGGAAATCCTCAGCCATCAAACCCAATTTATTCAAACCTTCCCCCCCACCCACCAAGCCACGATCCTCGCCGCCGACACCCCCTTTGAAATTGAATATCTCGAACTCCTGGGAAACACCCGAATTTTAAAACTGTTTCCAGAGCGATCGCCCTATGCCGGTTATCTCTATCCCGTTCGCCTCAACGATACCTATAGCCTGCTCATCGACTGCTCCACCAGCGATCGCACCACATCCCACCACCCCCAAATTTTCACCGAACTCCAACAGCAAATCCAAGCCTACACCACCCCCACCGCCACCACCCTCGGCCAAACCAGCATCGCCTCCGCCATCCTCAACGATCCACAACCATCAGCAGCCGAAATTCTTGATCTGGCTCAACAGATTTATCAAACCCTCTACCCTCAACAGGATTGGCAAACAACCCTCACCAGCCAAGGCAGAATTCTCAATGGCTATTTTTTTGAACTCAGTCAACACCATTTTATCATCCCAGAAACCCACCATTCTGGAATCAGATCAGCCCCCAACAACCATCATATTTTAATTATTCTTTATCCTAACCTTGCCCTCGTTCAAGAAGCAGGCTCTCAACTGATTGAATATTGGCTACGCCTGTGGTGCTACCGAAATAAAATGCTCTGGGCTTACCAACAAAGCCGCTACTTAAAACAAGCCCTCAAGCAAAAATTCTCTCAAATCATTCAATACGTTGCCGAATTGAAAAATCAAAATCATGCCAGCCTTAACCTCAACGAACTCGAAGCTAAACTCAATCAAGCGGGTCAGCTTTTTGCTGAATACGGCATTGAACTCACCGAACTCGATTATCAAACCCGCACCATTGAAATCAATAGCCATAACTATCAACAATGTCTCAGCGATATTCAAGAGAAACTCAGCCAATTCCCCGCAGAATCCAACCTCACCCCCCTCATGGCTTTTCTCCAACAGCCCTTTTTAGCCCAACTGCAAAAAGACTCCGAAAATCTCCGGCCCGGCTTAGATTTATTGCAATTTAATGTCAACCTCATTCAAGCCGATCTCGAACTCAAACGCACCCGCGTAGAAACCATCGCCTCAGAGCGCGATCGCACCTTTCAAACCCGATTCGCCATCTGGGGAACAGCGATCGCCCTTGGCTCCATTATCACCAGTGTCTCCGCCCAATTTCCCACCGTCATCGTTCCGGCGGTGATTGTCCCCAACGCAGAAGCCCCCAACGCCGATCTGATTACCGAACATCCTCTAGGCCGAGTTTTGCTGAATTTAGGTGTTGAAGAGATGTGGTTAGCGCCAGGGGTTTCTCTGCTCTTTACCCTCCTGATTACCCTGATCTGTGGCAGCGGCCTTTCACTGATTGTGCGATTGCTCCCTGGCCCCAAACATCGCTAATGGGATCAAAAATAAGTCAAAAAATCCACCGTGGGAATCAGGGGATCGGTGACAATCCCCACCCCTTTAAAACCCCAACGATCCAGTAATGCCTTTAATTGGGTTTGGCTAATCGGTTCCACCCCAAAGCGATCGCTCACATCGCTGCCATGGGTGTTGAGATAGCTGCGGGCCTCGAAATTCTCCCGGAAGAGGAGGAGAAAGCGATTCTGGGGGTCATGGGGGCGGGCGGTGACGTATTGGCCATCCTGTTGGGAACGCAAAAGGTAATAGCTTTCAGCAAGCATGGGCAGATCCGGGCAAGGTTTACTCCCATTTTAAGCATCTGTTACGGTCGCCACCGAAAAAATTTCCCGGTGTTAGAATGAGCCTCAGGACTCCCGTGGAGAAACCGCCATGTGTATTTGCATTAACTGCCAATATGTGGATCGCTGCATCACCTACCATGCCGTCGAAGCCCAACACCAGCAGCCCCACTTGACCGAAGACCCCGATTTTGAGGCGATCGCCCCCAGCATCAACGTCAACATCCGCACCAAAACCGACTACGTGGAAATGGAGTGGGATGTGGTGGGTTGTGAGAGCTTCAGTGAAGAGATGGGCAAATGGGTCAAGCTCCGACCCGGCGAACCCGTTCCCACCTAAACAGTCACCATGGCCAGGGGCGATCAAATTTACGTTTTACGCGAACTGCTCAACCTCAATGGTGTCTATGAACACCATGGGATTGATTGCGGCGATGGTACGGTGATCCATTACCGTAAGCCCAGTGAAGTGATCGAGCGGACAACCCTAGCCACCTTTAGTCAGGGGCAACGGGTGCGGGCAAAAACCTATCCCACCACATTTATCCCCGATGTGGTGGTGGATCGGGCCTTCAGTCGCCTCGGGGAAAACCGCTATAACCTCCTGTTTAATAACTGTGAACACTTCGCCACCTGGTGTAAAACCGGCGTGAGCCACAGTCAACAGATCAAGGATTTTATCCCCTGGATTGTCAAGGGCGATCCGTCCCAACTGGAAACCCCCGTCGATCGCGCCCTTCAGGGTACGGATCTCCAACAGGCTAAAGCTGCCCTTGACCGTGCCTTGGGACAGATCAAAGTGGTTTGGGATGATGTTCAACCCCGGTATAAACGGGCCAAAAATGAGGCTCAGGCTTGGGGCAAAGTGGCGGAAACCTCCCTGCAACGTCATCGCGAAGATTTAGCCCGCGCTGCCCTACTGCGTAAGGTGAACTATCAAAAAGAAGCGGATAAATTAGAGCAGGAATTGCAAAAATTGGCAACGATGACGGAGACGTTGTTGCGCAATAGTGTCAAACTTGCCCCTTGAAGTTGCCCTTAGCCATGAAGACAGGTGATCTAGTGAATTTGGGGCTGTGGTGTAGGTGTATAAATATGAATTTGGTATTCAGGGGTTAGAGTTGTGGCATGGGGTTGCCAATGGTGGCTAAATGCCTGGCCCTGGTAAACCAGGGGGGATGCTACGGGTTGACCAAAACGGGCGATCGCACAAACAGCCCCGGATTCGGGAATTTTCCCCGCAGGATTATTCACCAAAATATGTTTAATCTGGGGAAGTTGTGCATTTTCCTGCTTTAAAACTTGCCAAAATAAATACTCTAAATGACTATCATTGATCATTAAGCCAATATCTTGGCAGTGATGCTCGCTTAAGTATTTCGCCGTGGCCTGATAATCTTTGCGCCCCGGTACATCATGAAAATATTTCTCCATCCGTGATGTTATAAAAATATTTTTTGATCCCCAAAAAGGTTTTTTGACATTTTCAAAAATATAATAGTTGGCATTGAGTAGCAGGCAAAGGCATAGGGTGACAGCAAGCCAGCGAATTTTTTTGGCTTGGAGTAGATAGCCAATGATGGGGGCGATCGCCAAAAAATAAGGCGTGTGTAATCGACTGATCCAAATATTCCATTTCAGCATCAAACAGAGCAAGATAAAGGTTAATGTAATAACGACAAAATACTCTGTGACAATAGGATTAACTTGGTGCGATCGCCGCAATCTAAAGGCTATTAAAATTGTTGTTATTGAAATTAGATAAAAATGGAGCGGATTCCCCGCTAAATCCTCTAAAGCAATAAAAAAAACCATGAAGTTTGGACTGCTCGCAAAGGTAATAGAGTCAAGCTGATTGGATAGGTTGATTAATTCATGGATACGCCAAACAAAACGGTAAGCGATAGAAACTGTTGATAAAGAGCAAGGAATATGTAAGGCAATACTCCGAGTTAAGTTTGATACGATTGTAGCCAATGTATAATTGCTATTGACATAGCTTATATCCGTATATAAAATCCATTGGAATGCAGAAAAATTGCGTTGATAAAATCCAAAATTAACCAAGATTGGAACTAATGCAAATCCAATTGAAGATGGTTTAAGGATTGATTTGAAATGAGTAATTCCCAGCCAAATAATCAAAGGTGTAGCTAAAATATAGCTTGTTCCCTTGGTTAAAAATAGTAGCCCTAAGCTCAGACCTAAACGGAGGCTAATTTTAGTTGATAGAGTTTTGCTTTGAATAGAACTAACTGTGTAATAGGCAAAGCAAATCAACCAGAATGAACAAACCAAGTCATTTTGAGTTGTGGTTGATTGCAAAATTGCCATGGGTAGTGTGAGGGCAAATAAAACAGTCCAAAGTTGCCCCCAACGGTTGATTCCTAGTTCTTGGGCAATGAGAGAAACGCCAATTAGGCAACCGATCAGGCTAGTCCATTGCAGAAGGTTTAAGAGGCGATCGCTCCCCACCAAAGCATAAATATGCAGCAGGGCAAAGCTTGACCAAGGCCCCTGAAATAATTGTCTCAAGATGGCAGTGGGATAGTGGTCAACAGTTTGATTTTGTAACCAATGAAGAATGCGAGGGAGATGGTAAATAAAAGAGTCGGTGTTGTTGGGGGGAACAAAAACTGCTAAACACCATAAAATTACCAAAATCCCTATTCCCCATCCCCAAAATAGCCTGATTAAGGGATGGCGTGGCCAAGCTGGTCTTTTGATTTTCAGGGAATTTCTCATGGGGTAAAGGATGAAAGCTAAAATCATGACGCAAGCGAACCAAGCTAGCGTAATTGTTGTTGAATTTAGATGTTTTCCTAGGCTTAAGCTTTCAGTTATGATAGTGACTAAAACTCCCCAAAATACCGATCCATCAATTATTGCCTTACGCCAAGATTGTGATCTTTTTGAGTATAAAATTAACAACAATCCTGTCAACAAAGGAAGCAAAACTAACATGGCTTAATTCTCACGTTTAATTGTATTTTACTGTTTTTGATCAAATAGAAAACTCAGTTTTTACTATGGGAGCGATCGCCCCCCATGGACTCAATTTTGGCTCAAGGGCGATCGCCTCCGTCACGATCAAGGGATAATAGACCAAGCAATAGCACATTTCCCTCGACCTATGACTGCTGCTCTGATTCCCGATAACGGCGTTCCCAACTTGGCGACCCTGAACCTCACCCTTAGCCCTGATGACTCCGGGGTTGCCCTCGATCTGACGCTCCAAGGGGGAGCGCCTTGGTATGAGGTGGGATCGGGGCGGGCGCAATTTGCCCTCCGGGGGGCGAATTTGGTGATTACCCTCGATCCGGAATGGGAAGCAACGGGCGTGATGCCGGGGTTGCAGCCCGTTGAAGGAGGTGGTTTTGCTGGGGAGATCCTGTTTACAGAGCCGGAATTTAGGCGACAAGAACGGCTGTTAACCCTGAATGTTACGCCGGATATTTTTAGCGTTAGCTTTTCCCCGCTGTTGGCTCACTGCACGATCCTCCATGCGGAAGGGCTATGGCCCCATGATTTTAGCCCCAATCAGCAGGCGGTGGCCAAACGGGCGATCGCCAAAGCCATCCGCGCTACCTTCCCCATTCCCCTTGCCAAGATCAGCGGCTACGCCAACGAATCGATCCCCGCTAAACCCTTGGCGGCTCCAGACTTCACCCCCATCCTCAACGGCCATCATGAGGATGTCCTGACCCTAGCAACGCAGTTGGGCCTTGACCCGATGACGGATTTTGCGGGGGGGAATTTTTTGGGGGTCAGCCTGGGGGAAGCGAACTTGAGTGGGGCGGATCTGCGGGGGATTAACCTGCGGGGGGCGGATCTCTGCGATGCGGATTTGAGCGGTGCAAATCTGCGAGGGGCCAACCTCGGCGGCGCAGATTTAACCGGCGCATTTTTAGAAAATGCCGACCTGAGCGGTGCGAATTTACAGCGGGCCAGTTTAGCGTTAGTGAATTTGGCGGGGGTGAATCTGACGGGCGCGAATTTGACCGGCGCAAACCTCAGTGAAGCCCATTGGATTGGGGCAATTTTGGATCAAACCCGATTGGGGGATAATACCGGCCTTTCCCCAGAGCTACAACAGCAGTTAATCCAGCGCGGGGCCATTGCCCCTTAACAAGAGGCCTTGCATTGCGATCGCCCCATCCCCCACAATTAAACCATTTCAACCCAATCAAAATGACGATGGCACAAACCCTAGAATCAGAACGCCCCGTTCCCCATATTGATACCAGCACCCTCCCCCTCACCCGCGAAGAAGGGTTAATGCTCTATGAAGATATGGTGCTGGGCCGTTTGTTTGAAGATAAATGTGCGGAAATGTACTATCGCGGCAGAATGTTTGGGTTTGTCCATCTCTATAACGGTCAAGAGGCGGTTTCTACCGGCGTGATCCGGGCGATGCGCCGCGATGAAGATTTTGTCTCCAGTACCTATCGAGATCACGTCCATGCCCTCAGCGCTGGGGTTCCGGCGCGGGAAGTGATGGCGGAATTATTCGGCAAAGCGACGGGGTGCAGTAAGGGCCGGGGCGGCTCGATGCATATGTTCTCAGAACAGCACCGCCTCCTTGGGGGCTATGCCTTCGTCGCGGAAGGGATTCCCGTCGCCACCGGGGCCGCTTTTCAATCGAAATACCGCCGGGAAGCCATGGGCGATGCCAACGCCGATCAGGTCACTGCCTGCTTTTTTGGCGATGGGGCCAGTAATAACGGCCAGTTTTTTGAATGTTTGAATATGGCAGCCCTGTGGAAGTTGCCGATCCTCTATGTGGTGGAAAATAATAAATGGGCGATCGGCATGGCCCACGATCGCGCCACCTCCCAACCGGAAATCTACAAAAAAGCCAGCGTTTTCAACATGGTGGGGGTAGAGGTGGATGGGATGGATGTTTTAGCGGTGCGCAAGGTGGCTCTCGAAGCCGTCGAGCGGGCGCGGGCCGGGGAGGGGCCAACGTTGATCGAAGCCCTCACCTATCGGTTCCGGGGTCACTCCCTCGCCGACCCCGATGAATTGCGGGCGGCTCAGGAGAAGGAATTTTGGTTCTCCCGTGACCCGATTAAACGCTTGGCCAAGGATTTAGAAACGCGGGGCTTGGCTACGGCAGCGGAACTAGAGGCGATCGATACCAAGGTGCAAGGGATCATCGATGATTCAGTCCAGTTTGCCGAATCCAGTCCCGAACCCGACCCTAGCGAGTTGCGCCGCTATATCTTCGCCGAAGATTAAACCCCTCAACCCATTATCAACATCATCCCTCGTGCCATGGCTGGAGCCGTGGCACGCTTTTATTGCGGCTCTGCCGCGTGGGAGGTGGATTGTTAGGAGAGGGTTGCGCAACAATAGTTGCATTTTAACGCTAGGCATTGTAGCGGTTCCGCCCAATCCGTCAGGGATTAAAATCCCTGCCTGATCGCGAAAACCCGTTAAAACGGGTTCCGGATTGACACTCCCCGCGCTAAAGCGACGGGGATTCTTGGTTCATCGACCGGACTTAACCGAGCAGGATTGCTCCAACCCAGCCAGAGGTCTAATCTCCCCAAGCGTATAACTTCCCGTTTGCCCCACG
>NZ_JAYGHW010000056.1:0-7500 GCF_034932185.1 Spirulina sp. CCNP1310
TAACCCTTTCACATTCAAGTCTTCCTAGGCGACCAAATCGTTAGATTGGATGACGCAGTAGGCAATCCGCCCACTCATTACGCTGCCTGCTTACCCTTAAATGCTTCCAGGCCTGTCGGTTTTTAGCTTTGTGATAGTTCCTGGACTTTTGAAATCCAATATAATCAGCATAACACGACTGGCCCAAGGAGGGCGACTAAAGTCGCTCGTGTCGTCTTTCATCCCCGCAATAAATTGACGTTGCTCTAAGACTCCCGCACTATTTTCGTAAGCTAGGCAACATCAGGAGAGGAAGGTGAGCATTTATACTCAGTGAATATGCCAGTGGGAAAGATGGATAATCAAGGCATCAAACCCCAACTTTCCATGGACTTGAGTTGATGCCATGCATAACCGCCAAAACCCTCAATCCTTCCTAATCCCGTGATGGCGAAATCACCCTTCATCCCCGATGCCCATACATAGATCGCTAAATCCTAAATGCGTTTACTTTTGGTGGAAGATGATGAAATTTTGTTGCAGACGCTCAATGACGCGCTGCTCCATCAAGGCTATGTGGTCAATATTGCCCGTGATGGTGAAGAAGGTTGGGATTATGCCAACAGTTTTACCTATGACTTGATGCTGTTGGATGTGAGCTTGCCCAAGTTGGACGGGATCAACCTCTGTCGGCGGTTGCGGCAAGCCCAGATTAACAGCCCGATCTTGTTATTGACGGCTAATGATACCAGTGAGGCCAAGGTGACGGGTCTTGATGCGGGGGCCGATGACTATGTGGTCAAGCCCTGCACGATTCCTGAACTGTTGGCCCGGATCCGCGCCCTCCTGCGCCGCCAAAGTGATTCCAGTGCGCCGATCCTCACTTGGGGGCCGCTACGCTTGAACCCCAGTGCCTGCGAAGTCCGTTGGGATGAGGAAATTTTGAACCTCTCCCCCAAGGAATATAATCTGTTGGAATTGTTTTTACGCCACCCGCGCCAGGTGTTTACGAAGGGGGCGATTTTAGAACATTTATGGTCTTTTGATGATCCGCCGGGAGAGGAAACGGTGCGGGCCCATATTAAGGGCTTGCGGCGGAAGTTAAAGGCGGTGGGGGCGGATGGGGCGATTGAAACAGTTTATGGGGTGGGGTATTGCCTCAAGGCAGTGGCTCCCGACCCCAGCGAGCCTACCCCAGAAACCCCCAAAGCCAAGGCGATGCAGGGGGGCATGGAAAAGCTTTGGGAGCAGTTTCGGGAGCCAATTTTAGCACGGTTGGAGAAGATCGCAGGGGCGATCGCCGCCGCCCAAGGGGGTAATTTATCCGATGCCCTGCGTTGGGAAGCGGTTCAAGAAGCCCATAAACTCGTGGGTTCCTTGGGGATGTTTGGCTTTCCCACTGGCTCTGATTTGGCGCGGGAGTTGGAATTGGGTTTGGGGCAGCCGGTGACGGTGGCCGAAGGGGATCATTTACGGCAGATCTTGAGGGAATTGCAAGCATTATTGCCCGCCCCCACTCCCCAACCCGCTCCCTCTCCCGCCCATTCCTTTAGTCGGGGGCTTTCCCCCTCCCTCTCCGTCGAGCATCCGCCGCATATTCTGATCATTGACTCGGATCAGGCCCAAGGGGCGGCCCTGGCCACGGAGGCACAGCATTGGCCCTTAGAGTTAGCCTATTGTGGGGATTGGAAGAAGGCGATGGGTGCGCTATCGCGGATCGCCCAAGTTAAGCAGTGGCGGGATCACGGCCTGGATCAACCCCTGCCGGATGTGGTGATTGTCGAGTTAGCCTTTCCCCAGGGGCCCACGGCGGGGTTAAAACTGCTTAAACAATTGTGCCATTTACCGAAACCGCCACTGCTCTTGGTGTTGACGGTGCAAAATAATTTTGGCGATCGCGTGGCGGTGGCTCGTTTAGGGGTACAGGGCTTTTTTCTCAAACCGATTGCACCGGCGGAACTGTTTACCAGCATTTTTCACCACCTCCAACAACAGCGCCCCCCGGAAGCGCGGGTCTTGGCGGTGGATGATGATCCGGTATTGCTCACTGCCATGGCTAATTTTCTTGCCCCCTGGCCCATTGAGTTACAAACCCTCGAAGATCCCCGCCAATTTTGGGCCACCCTCCAGCGCACCGCCCCGGATCTGCTGATCCTTGATGTAGAAATGCCCCATATTAATGGTTTGGAATTGTGCCAAGTGGTGCGTAATGATCCCAACTGGGCCCATTTACCGATTGTGTTTCTGTCAGCTAATTGCGATCGCGAGATGCTCCAACGCATCTATCAAATCGGAGCCGATGATTATATTAGTAAGCCGGTGAGTGAGCCGGAATTGGTAACGCGCCTGTTTAATCGCCTCGAACGCAGTCGCCTGTTGCGGGATTTAGCAGAAAAAGATCCCCTCACCGGGGTCGCCAACCGTTACCGAGCCGAGCAGGATTTTCAACGGTTCTTTGCCCTCGCCCAACAGGAACAGCAAACCATTTGTCTGATTATTCTTAAAGTGCGAGATTTGGAAACCATTAATCATGATTATGGCCATGATTTAGGCGATCGCATTCTCAAACGGTTCGGTCAATTATTGCAAAAAACCTGTTCACGGGAAGATATTATCTCGCGATGGAGTGGCGGGGAATTTATTATTGGTATGTATGGTTTAAAACGGAAGGAAGGCGAGAAAGTGATTCGGGACATGATTCAGTTACTCGCTCAGGAAATTTTTCTGTTAGAAGGTCAATTGGCCTTGGCGATTCGCATGGAAGGCAGTTTAGCCGTTTATCCCGAAGATGGCAAAGCCCTCACCCAGCTTTATCAAAACGGGGTTAGGGTGTTGAAGAAGAAGGGTTAATCGTAGGGGCGAAAAATTTTTCGCCCTATTGATTATGGAATAAACAAACGACTAACACCCCGATAATTTTCAAGATAAAGGGCAATTTCAATCAACCGATCAACACATTCTTCACGATATCCTCGTTCAACAATCCGATCAACATTTGCAAGGGTGACGACAGGCAATGAAGTTGGTAAACATTCTTCACGAATGACTTGTTCTAAAGAATCTTCACCCCTCATGCTTCGGTTTGCCGTGAGCAGAATCATTTGATGGTCTTGGGCAAATTGCCAAACGACGCGATCGCTACTGTTAATGGGCAATTCAACCTCATCGAAGGAAATAAACCGAATTGGCAATATTTCTAGCCATCCTTCAGAAAAGATACTGCCAAAAAGCATGAGAGATTGCCCTTGAATATTATGATCAATCAAAAAAATCACTGAATTATTGCTGCTCGTTTAGCTTTACGCATTTGCAGTTTTTGCCAAGCAGCAGTATATTCAGGCTTGGGAGGTGACTGAGCAATATCAGCAATGCGTTCTTTGTGACGATCTGTCCAATAATTCCGAATTTCTTCTGCCTGCCGTAAGACGGTTTGATACTCTGATTCTACTTCTTCAGAGTGAGCATTAATATAGGAGATAGCTGCATTAAACTGCGCATCCGTTAGATAAAATTGATGACGAATGAAGTAATGAGGATAATTGGCGTGAATGTAGTCCATGATCTGATACAAAGTTATGCGAGTACCAGAAATGGTTAGGCCGCGCTCTGTTTGTGTAATTGCAGTTTGATGAGCATCAGATAATGGCATATTAATTCACTCCAAGCTGTTTTTCGATCTGGGAGAGGGATTGAGGGTGAGGGCTATGTTTAAATCCCTCTCCCCCAAGTGGGGAGAGAGATTGAGGGTGAGGGCTACAGTTGAGGAATAAACTGTTCTTTTTCCGGAACTTCGGTGTATTCTGCAACGATTTGGCGGAATTCTTCCCCATCGATGGTTTCCTTTTCGATGAGAAGATCGACGAGGCGATCAATGACGACGCGGTTATCGCGAACAATTTGGCGCGATCGCTGGTGGCAATTTTCGGCAATTTCTCGCACTTGGGCATCAATGCGGGTGGCGATTTTTTCTGAATATTCAGACCGGCTCATGAAGCCATTGCCGAGGAACACTTCACCGCTTTGATCTTCCAAGGAGAGGGGGCCAAGCTCACTCATTCCGAAGCGTGTCACCATTTGGCGAGCCATCCCCGCCACCATTTGCAGATCCCCACCGGCCCCGGTGGTGACTTCTGAATCGCCAAAGACTTCTTCTTCGGCAGCGCGACCGCCCAAAGCACCGCAGATCCGGGCCATGAGTTGGGCGCGGGTGGTGAGGCCCTGTTCTTCATTGGGCATAAACCAGGTTAAACCTTGGGCTTGACCACGGGGAATCAGCGTTACTTTTTGCACCGGGTCATGATCCTTCAGGAGCGTGCCAACGATCGCATGGCCCACTTCATGGTAAGCAATTAACCGCTTGCTCTTGCTATCTACCAAAGGCGTGCCTTCCATCCCGGCCACGACCCGATCCACAGCGGCATCAATTTCTAAAATTGTGATCGCTTCCTTGCGGCGGCGGGCGGTGAGAATCGCCGACTCATTGAGCAAGTTGGCTAAATCTGCCCCACTAAAACCGGGGGTACGACGGGCGATCGCCTCCAACGACACATCCGGGGACAGCTTTTTATTGCGGGCGTGGACTTCCAACACCTTGAGGCGACCCTTAAAGTCCGGCGCATCCACCATCACCTGACGGTCAAACCGACCCGGACGCATTAACGCCGAATCCAAGACATCGGGGCGGTTCGTAGCAGCAATAATAATGATCCCGGTATTGCCCTCAAACCCGTCCATTTCCGTTAACAGTTGGTTGAGGGTTTGTTCCCGTTCATCATTACCGCCGCCGATGCCGGCCCCCCGTTGGCGACCCACTGCGTCAATTTCATCGATAAAGATCAAACAGGGGGCATTTTCCTTGGCTTTTTTGAACAGATCGCGCACGCGGGAAGCCCCCACGCCGACGAACATTTCCACAAATTCTGAACCGGAAATACTGAAGAAAGGCACGCCTGCTTCACCGGCGATCGCCTTAGCCAACAGCGTTTTCCCTGTTCCCGGCGGGCCAATCAACAGCACGCCTTTGGGAATCCGCGCCCCCACAGCGGTAAACCGTTCCGGCTGTTTCAGGAACGTCACCACCTCTTGCAGTTCTTCCTTCGCCTCATCAATCCCCGCCACATCATCAAACATCACATCAGTTTTCGCTTCCATTTGGAACCGAGCGCGGGATTTGCCAAAGTTCATCGCCTGGCCAGGGCCGCCGGGGATATTGCTAGAGCGGCGGAAGAGGAAGAATAAAGAACCAATCAGCAGGAGGGGGAAAATCAAATTCCCCAAAAAGCCCCACACTGCGCCATCGGTGCGCATCGGGTGGGAATCCAGGGATACCCCTTCTTGCCGCAGTTGTGCCACCAATTCCGGCGCATTACTGGGGAGATCCACCCGTAGGGTTTGAATCCGGCCATCCAGTTGGGGGTCAACCGCTTGCACAATCGCCGTGCGGCCACCTTCATAGAGATCAACACTTTTCACCCGACCGGCATCCACATATTCAAGAAAACGCCCGTAGGTCATCCGGGTGCTGGCGGTGTTGCTGCCTAAATCATTGGCATTACTGGCAAGGCTCCCCTGCCAGAAGAAAAAGCCCACTAACAGGGCTGGCAATGTCCAAAGTAGGATGATTCTCCAGGAAAATTTCATAAGCTTAATCTCTTGTGGATGATAAGGGGGCTAGGAGGCCGCCTAGCGCGGTGAAAATCGGGTTTAAAGCAGAATTTTCTATAGAAGATTGGCGATGATGGCCAAGGGTTCTTAATTAAAGTTAACAGAATTCTCAGGATTCGGCCAAGATGTCGGCGGAGTAGAGTCAGCATCCCCAGCTTGGACAGTCCGCCCCTTCTTTGAAATTGGGGAAGAGGGATGAAATCCGGTTGTATCGTTAGATCTGTGTAGGGGCGAAATTTTAATTAAATTTTTCGCCCCCACACCCCCTATAGCTCTACACGCTCTGATTAAGGGGATTGCAGATCAGCTTCAACGTCCCTCACCCTTTTTGGGGAGAGAGATTTAGGGAGAGGGGATACTCTCCTCGAAAAACTAAACCGCCGCTAGTTGCAACCCACGAATTTTCTCCACCCAATGGTTAATGGCGACGGCATCAATACGATAGCTGAGGGGATGGGCGATCAGGTGGGCGGTGCTTTGGAATAGCACATCAATTTCCACCAGGCCGTTTTCCTGCAACGTCCGGCCCGTGGAGACTAAATCCACGATCGCCTCGGACATTCCCGTAATCGGCCCCAACTCCACCGAACCAGAAAGGGGGATGATTTCCACCGGCAAATCCAACTGCCGGAAATAATCACGGGCGCAATGGACAAATTTGGAAGCGACGCGGCCATGGGGGGGGAGTTCTAGGGAAGACTGGTAGCCACTGGCGGCGGGAACGGCAACGGAAAGGCGACAGCCGCCAAAACCCAGATCCGCCAATTGGGCCACTTGGGGCTTTTTCTCCCGCAGGACATCGTAGCCTACCACCCCTAACTGGGCTTGGCCATATTCCACATACACCGGCACATCCTGGGCCCGGACGAGGAGGGCGCGGGCTTGGCCGGTGGGGTCGGTGATTTGCAGTTGGCGGGTTTTGCCATCAAGGAAAAGGCTGAAATCGAGGCCAACGGCTTGGAATAATTGGATCGTATCTTTCAGTAATGCGCCCTTGGGCAGTGCGATCGTCAGCATGGAAAGGGGGGAATCTGAGGGGGTAATTCTCAGAATACCCCAAGGCCGTGGTAGTTTTGATGGGGCTTGCTGGATTGGGGAACGAAATCATGATCGCCTACGGCCTTGCCTTACAAACCACTACCACAGAACTCGGTTTAGCGAAAGGGACGGGTTTGGAGCCTGAACAGGTTCAGGTTTGGGATTTGGGGCGATCGCTCTCCACGGATCTCCACGATTATCTGCAAAATTTTCTCCCCCCCCAAACCTGGCGGGATCTCGCCTTCATCACCATCGCCCAAGGCCCCGGCGGCTTCACCGGCACACGCATCGGCATGGTCACGGCCCGCACCCTCGCCCAACAGTTACAGATCCCCCTCTTCCCCTTTTCCACCCTGGCCACCGTGGCCTGGCAAACTGCCCAACATGAGGAATTTTCCACCCCTTGGATCGCGGTGGATTATCCCGCCCGACGGGGGGAATTATTTGGGGGGATTTACCGAGTGACATCGGAAGGGGTCGAAACTGCCCAAGGGGATGAACGCTACACCCCGGAACAATGGGAGCAAACCCTAGCAGCATTTCCCCATTTTTGCCAACGGGTGACGGCTTCGGAGCAATTGGGTCATACGGTGGGGGCATTATTTACTCTGGGAGCAATGGGTTATGGGGGGGGCGATCGCCCCCATTGGGCTAGAGCTAAACCCTTTTATGGCCAACATCCAGTATAGGCTCATGAAGCTCTCCCCACCTGCCTGCGGCGAGGTGGGGGTGTCCTATGCTAATCCCGGACTCGTCTGAGTCCACAGATCACACAAACAAGCCCAGCTTCTAGGCGAACCTCCAGAACATTGGCTGGAA
>NZ_JAYGHW010000057.1:0-5766 GCF_034932185.1 Spirulina sp. CCNP1310
TTATACAGTTGCTGGAGGATGAGCATCTTAAACAACTGCAATCGGTCGATAGGCTTGCGCCCCGCTCGGCTCTTGCGCTCCTTGATCTCTAGTTGCGCCAAGGACTCCCCAAAGATATTCCACGGGATGAGTGTATCGAGTACACTCAGTCTGTCCATTGACGTTTCGAGGTTTTTTCGGCGGCGCTTGATTGGACCAAATCCTTTTGCCATGAGCTTTTCTCCCTGAGTCTTCCTCCTCTAGCCTCTCACATTTTTCCCTGGGGGCTCAGTTTTTTCTTTTTTTCGATGTGCTCTATAATCCTAGGCATCGTTCCCAAGTTGTAGACCTGGAGTCATCCCATGAAGCGCGTCGCTCTCGTCGTTGGCATTAACCGCTATCCTGATTTGCTGGATGATCAGGATAGGCCGCAACACCTAACCACGGCGGCAACGGAGGCGGATCAACTGGCGAATCTGCTGCGCGATCGCGGCGATTTTGAGGTGTATCGGTTGCCGGCGGTGGAGGGTGAGCAGCGGATTGATCCGAAGGGGCAAGTTCGCAAAAAGGAATTGGGGGAGGCGATTCTTCGGTTATTTGTGCCTGAGACGGGGGAGATTCCTGAAACAGCTTTATTTTATTTTGCAGGCCATGGTTTACAGGAAGTTGTAGAGGGGCAGAGTCAAGGGTATTTGATGACCAGTGATTCCTGTCCAGAGGTGGGCGATCGCGGTTTATCGCTGCAATGGTTACGTCAGGTTTTAGAAAAGAGCAAGGTGCGGCAACAGCTTGTTTGGTTGGATTGTTGCCATAGTGGGGCGTTGTTTGATTTTGCGGATCAGGATTTGTTGACCTTTTTTGAGAAGCAGCAGGATCGCTGTTTTATGGCGGCTTCGCGGGAGTTTGAGCCGTCGGTGAGTGGTGTGTTTACGCCGAGGTTGTTGGCGGGTTTAGATCCGGAAAATCAGCCGGATGGGGTGGTGAGCAATGTCAGTTTAGGGGCTTTTTTAGAGGAGGCGATGAAGGATGCCCCCCACCATCCGATGATTCGCAATCCGGGGGGGGAAATTCTGCTGACGACACAGCGGGGGGTGAGGGATCATGTTTGCCCCTATAAGGGGTTGGCTTATTTTGATTTTCGGGGGGATGATCCGCAGTATTTCTTTGGGCGGACGGGGTTAACAAAGGAGTTGGTGAAACGGGTGGAGGCTGGCTCGTTTTTGGCGGTGTTGGGGATGTCGGGGAGTGGGAAGTCTTCGGTGGTGCGGGCGGGGTTGTTGCATCGGTTGGGGAGCCAGGGGCGGCGGTGGACGATTTACGCGCCGTTTACGCCGGGGGATCATCCCCTCAGGAGTTTGCGGCAGGCGTTGGGGGTGGAGTTGGAGCAGTTGGAGGGGGTAATGCGGGCGGCGGCGACGGAGCGGGCGATCGTTGTGATTGATCAGTTTGAGGAGGTGTTTACGCTTTGTCGGGATGAGGGGGAGCGGCAACGGTTTTTGGGGGGGTTGTTGGGGGCGGTGGAGCGGTTGGCGGGTAAGTTGTGTTTATTGGTGGTGATGCGGGCGGACTTTTTTGGCAAGTGTGCGGAGCGGCCCTATGGGGGGTTGGCGAAGCGGATGGAGCAGCATTTGGTGACGGTGTTGCCGATGGAGGAGGGGGAGTTACGGGAGGCGATCGTTTATCCGGCGGAACGGGTGGGGGTGGAGATTGATCGGGAGTTGGTGACGCAGATGGTGGCGGATGTGGCGGGGTCGCCGGGGAGTTTGCCGTTGATGCAGTATGCGTTGACGCAGTTATGGAAGTTGAAGACGCTGAATCGGTTGCGGTTGGTGGATTATACGCGGTTGGGTGGGGTGACGAGGGCGTTGGAGAATCATGCCAATGGGGTGTATGGTGATTTGTCTGAGGAGGAGAAGGGGGTGGCGCGGCGGATTTTCCTGGAGTTGACGCAGTTGGGGGAGGGGACGGAGGACACGCGCCGCCAGGTGGAGAAGGGTGTGTTTTTGCGGTGGTCGTTGGGGAAGAAGTTGGTGTATGGGGTATTGGATCAGTTGGTGGGGGCGCGGTTGGTGGTGGTGTCACAGCGGGAGCAGGGTGATAGTGATAGGAAGGTAGATGTAGTAGATATTGCCCATGAAGCTTTGATCCGCTATTGGTTACGGTTACGGGTTTGGATTAATGAAAGCCGGGCGACTTTGCAGAAGGCGCGGCGGTTGGAGGAGGCAGCGCAGGAGTGGCGGCGGCGGGGTGGCAAGCAGGCGGCGGAAGATTTCTTATTGCAGGGGTTCCGGTTGGGGGAGGCGGTGGAGTTTGTGGGTGAGGGGGGGGAGATGGTGACGATGGAGATACGAATGTTTGTTGAGGCCAGTTTACGGCGGGCACGACGACAGAAGTATGTCCGTTGGGGGTTGGGGACAACGGCGGTGACGGTGTTGTTAGCTTTTTCCGGGTTTTCTTGGCTGCAAATGCGAGATGCACAACGGCAGTTAATCTATGCCCAAGCACTTACCTCAGCTAGATTAACAACCACACCCCATGGCCCAGAAGGCTTAGTCCGGGGTATCTACGCATTAGACCTCAGTTTAGGCCACCGCAATCAATGGCAACTCCAAAGCGCAGCCCAATCTGGTTTACTGACGGCCCTTATTCACAGTCGCGAGCGAAATCAATGGCAGGGTCATAAGGGTTGGGTGAACTCAGTGGCATGGAGTCCTGATGGACAGAGGATTTTGACAGGGGGTGAAGATGGCACAGTGCGACTGTGGGATAGGGATGGCAATGCCATTGGTGAACCTTGGCAAGTTGATGAAAATGGTGTACGTGCAGTTTCGTGGAGTCCCGATGGGCAAAGGGTTGTGACAGACAGTACTGGCAATTGGGTACAGTTGTGGGATAGGGATGGCAATGCCATTGGTGAACCTTGGCAAGGTCATACAGGCCCGGTGAAGTTAGTGGCATGGAGTCCTGATGGGCAGCGGGTCTTGACGGGAGATATTTATGGCACAGTGCGACTCTGGGATAGTGACGGCAATATTATTGGTGAACCCTGGCGAGTTGATGAGAACGGCGTGGATTCAGTAGCATGGAGTCCCGATGGTCAGCAGGTTGTAACGGGGGGTGATAATGGTACAGTGCGACTGTGGGATAAGGATGGTAATGCTATCGGTGAACCTTGGCACAATGAATCAGATGCTATTGTTACTTCAGTGGCGTGGAGTCCTGATGGGCAGTGGGTGGTGACGGGGGCTACTGATGGCATACTGCGGTTGTGGGATAGGGAGGGCAATGCTATTGGTGAACCCTGGCAAGGCCATGGGTGGGCAGTGAGTTCAGTAGCGTGGAGTCCCAATGGGCGGTGGGTCGTGTCAGGCAGTGAGGATAGCACGGTGCGGTTGTGGGATAGGGAGGGCAATGCCATTGGTGAACCCTGGAAGACTGGTCATGGCGCAGTGAATTCAATAGCGTGGAGTTCCGATGGGCAGCGCATTGTAACGGGGGGTGATGATGGCATAGTGCGGCTGTGGGATGGAGAGGGCAATGCCATCGGTGAAACCTGGCGAGGTCATGAGAAGAGTGTAAATTCAGCGATGTGGACTCCCGAATACATAATGCAGCGATGGGGAGGGGACAGTAATACTATTGGTGAACGCTGGCGAGGTCGTGAGAATCTTGTGCTTTCAGTCGCATGGAGTCCCGATGGGCAGCGGGTCGTGACTGGGGATGGTTATGGCATAGTGCGGCTATGGGATAGGGAGGGTAACGTTATTGGTGAATGGGAGAATCCAGTGAAGCGTGTAGATGTAGTAGCATGGAGTCCTGATGGGCAGCGCATTGTGTCAGGCAACGATACTATGGTGCAGTTGTGGGATGGGGAAGGCAATACCATCGGTGAAGCTTGGCAGAGTGGTCATAGCATGGTGAGTTCACTGGCGTGGAGTCCTGATGGACAGCACATCGTAACGGGTGGTGATGATGGCACGGTGCAATTGTGGGATAGGGAGGGTAATGCTATCGGTGAATCCTGGTCAGGTCATGAAAGCCGCGTAAATGCAGTGGCGTGGAGTCCTGATGGACAGCGCATTGTAACAGGAGGGTTTGATGGTACGGTGCGGCTGTGGGATAGAAAGGGAAATGCCATTGGTGAACCCTGGCGAGGTCATGAGAACAGTGTAAATGCAGTTGCGTGGAGTCCCGATGGGCAAAGGGTTGTGACGGGGGGTGATGATGACACGGTGCGGCTATGGGATAGAAAGGGAAATGCCATTGGTGAACCCTGGCAAAGTCATGAGGGGGGGATGAAGTCAGTTGGGGAACTTTGGTATGGCGATGATCGCGGGGTGAATTCAGTAGCATGGAGTCCCGATGGGCAGCGCATCGTGACAGGGAATGATAATGGCACAGTGCAAATGTGGGATAGGGACGGCAATATTATCGGAAAGGAGTGGGGCCATACAAATGGGGTTTCTTCAGTAGCATGGAGTCCTGATGGGCAGCACATTGTGACAGGGGGTAGTGATGGGGTGCGGTTATGGCATGGATCTTGGCCAGGGCTATTAACCGTAGCTTGTAACCGCCTTCAATTCCACCCTATTTTAAAAACCCCCGCAGATTTTGGTGATACGAATTTTGTAGAAATTGCCCAATCTGCCAAAGCCGCCTGTGAGCGGCGCGTGTGGAGCAAAACTAAAGCCTAATAAACTAAGAACTAAAACAGAATATCCTCATGCCTTCCCAAATCATCACCCAACTCAAAATCCTCGAAACCCTCTACCAACAAGGACAATCCAACCCCACCCTAGAAAACACCCTCACCAAAATCATCCAACAAGAACTCCTCACCCTCAAACAACAACAGGCAGAACTCCAAACCGACATCCAACAACTCGAACAACGTCATCAAATGTCATCCTCAGAACTTTACCAACAATTCCATCAAGGGCAACTTAGTGACGATCTCGACTTCATAGAATGGAACGCCTACCACGAAATGCACAACACCCTACAACAACACATTAACCTGCTTGAATCTAGCCTCACCCATCGTCCTCACTTAACCCACAGCCAAAAGTTCATCAAGCTTATTCTTCAAAATTGGCGACACCATTAATGGATTGTAAACCTCTCCCCCGTAAGGTTGCCAAATATAATCAGCACTGAAAGCGCGAAATCTCGATAATATCCCCAACTCTTGCTCAAAAGACCGGGCTACAACTAATCCCGGAATCAATAAACTAGATAACTCCTCCATCAGTTCGCTGTAAGTTCTGAACTCATCCACCTCAACACCAACCAACGCATAACGGAAAGTCCTAGCAAACTGTAAAGACTGATAGAGCAAAATTCCTAACTCCGTCATTAAATAGGCACTTTCAGCACTCTCTATCCCCACTTCACTCAAAGCCTTAAACCCAACCCGACACCACCAATTTTCCTCCAGATCTTGGAATAGATCTGTGCAACATTTGCACTCATAACCATTAGATAGCAAGTACGATATTCCCTCAAAATATTCTGCAAATTGACGAGCATCACGCTCATCAGAACCACATTCTGCCGACAAACTAAATGCCCATGCCATATCCATAGCCTCCTGTTTTAAACATCTCACTCATTAACTCTTTGCCAATACTTTTGAGTGCTTGCTAAGGCCGCTTCATACTTCTCTAGAGCCATTGTCACCCTTGGCATAATACTAACGTGGGTTGAACCATCTTGGACAGCCTGTAAATCCCCCACGATAAAACCGTCATCAATTTGCCATAAAGGATCTTTACCTTGACCACCAAA
>NZ_JAYGHW010000058.1:0-4066 GCF_034932185.1 Spirulina sp. CCNP1310
TGGGGCGGGGGGTCGTTTGGGGGGGGCGAGTGCTGTTGTTGCGGGGTGGGGGCGGGGGGGTGATGCGATAGTTATAGGGGAGGTTTTGGGCGGGGGGAGTTGCGCCCCTTGGGGTTTGGGCTGGATTGGCTTGATTGCTTAAGGGGGGAAGGTTGGGGCGATTGGGGGTGTTTAAGGGCATCGAATCGGGCAAGTTGGCAATGTTCGGCGGCTGCCCCGGTATTGCATTCATGGGCAACTCCCCGAAATTACTAGCTTGGGGCATCGTCACCGCTAGGGGCAAACGGTTCAAGTCGGTGGTGGACAGTTCAATCAGATTCACCTGATTGCGGGGTGTGGTGGAGCCATCCCCGAGGAGGGAGACATCGGCAAACCAGGGAATGGAAGGGAGGGCAACCCCTAACATGGCGTGCATTCCGACGGAAGCGTAGGCAGCGATCGCCGTCGGTTGGCGAAGGCTTTGTGCCAAAACTGCCCAGATGGAAAAAGAAGCCATAGCTAATAATGGGTTTCGAGAGGTTTGTTATGGATAATCAAGATCGAGAAGTAGCTCAATTGTAGCGTGGGGCGATCGCGCAAATTATCATAGACCTGTTGCTCCGGCATCGTCGCCCGCTCTACGACCCAACTGCGATCCAACAGGTTCCATTGCCGCAACACCTGCCACACTTGGCTATACACAGATCCCACTTTTAACAACACCACCACATCAGCCCAGTGTAGAACTTTTTCCAATTCTGCAACGGTGTAGAGGGCAGGCAAGACGACGAATTTTTGTCCTTGGCAGGTGAGGGGAATCCCCAGGGCGGCGGCGGCGGCATAGGGGGAGGAAATCCCCGGCACAGTTTCAACGATTAATTCCGGGTGGGCCTGTTGGAGGGTATGGGCGAGGTAGGTGAAGGTGCTGTAAAAGCTAACATCCCCTTCACAGGCAAAGGCCACATCTTGGCCTTGGTGGAGATAGGGCCACACCTGAGCCGCTGCCTGTTCCCAAGCCAGTTGCCAATCCGCTTGATTGGGGGTGTAGGGAAAATTGAGGGGAAGGAGTTGTTGATGGCGGCCGATCAGCCAGGGGGTGATAATGCTTTCCGCAATGCCGAGTTTGCCGTGCAGACCGGCAGGAAAGGCAACAACATCGGCATGGCGCAGGAGGCGCAACCCCTTGAGGGTAATCAACTCCGGATCACCAGTACCAACACTGATACCGTAAAGATGGCCGAGGGGAACGGAGGATTGCAAGGGGGATGGGTGCAGGTGGGGTTTTCGGCTCTTATTTTAGCGGATCAGGCGGAGAGCGCTACAGTTAAAATGATCGAGATGTTGAAGGAAACTGGAATTATGAAGGGAGGGAAGGGGGCGATCGCCCTTTTTTTAGGGTTAATGTTGGGCTATGCTCCGGCTAGTGTTGGTGTACCGATGGGGCAGCAAAGTTGGCAATGGTTGGAGGCAATTCCGGGAGGGTTTCGGGTAGCGTTGCCGGGGGGAGTGGAGAGACAGGAGCCGTTGGTGTTGGATTTGCAGGGGGGGGAGTTGGTGTTAGAGGGGGCGATCGCCCTCCATGAGGGGAATCAGTATGTGTTTGCCTTTGGGGATTATCGGGTGGAGGGTAGTCCATGGGTGCGTTTGACGATGTTGCGAGATGCGATGGTGAAAGATACGGGTTGGGTGTTGGCGGAGGATCGGTCGTTCCCCTTAGGCATTCACCCTGGCCGGGAGTTCATTTTATTTAGTGAAAATGAACTGATCACCTATCGTTTTTATTTGGTGGGGGAGCGGGTCTATATTTTGGGGGTGTTACAGGATGCGGGGGTTGATCTCAGGGAGGAGATGGGGGCATTTTTTGGGTCTTTTGGGGTGACACGCTGATTTTTTGTGTTATGTTTGTAATTGACTGATCAAAAGCAGGTCAAGTTTTTAGTGTAATCATTTTTACTCAATTCATCCAAGCAAATGAATAACTTAACTACTGTCCGTTGGGTTTTAGGCGTATTTTTGATTTTGGGTGCTTTCGGCGCATTGCTACAGCTTCAAGTTTTAGCCTTTTTCTGTTGGTTTATAACAGGTCTGTTACTATGTCCATTAAGTTATGATTTGCTTATACAAGCAGCGGAGGAAAAGGTTGGATTCGAGATCCCTAAAGCTGTTCCAATTGCTTTAGGAGTAGTGCTTTTTTTGATATCTCCATCAGTTGATCTTAACAATACTACATCTACTTCTCAAACCAGCAACGAAACAACACCAGTGGAAGTAGATATTTGGCAAACTGTGCTTGATTCATCAGACGAATCGGTTGCAGCGGTTTCTGAAGCAAGCTCTAGTAATACCGTTGAAGATTGGGATGTGGCTGTGAAATCTTTAGAAAATACTGTTCTTCAATTTAAAAATATTCCTTCAGAACATCCTGGCTATGCTGAAGCACAAAAACAAATTACTGCGTACAGTAAAAGTTTAGAATATGCCCAAAAAAGCCTAGAAAAACAACAACAAAAACTGGAAGAATCGCAACTTAAAAACGAAGAAAAAATTGAAACTGTTATTATCCGTAATCCCGATAATAATAATACTGTGATGATGCAATTCAAATGTCCATCAGCACTTGGAACTTTGGTTGAATCATCTGAACCAAACAACGACTCAACAATTTGGGAACCCAGTGAATTAGCCAATGCTGTCTGTAATGGTCAAACTACATTTGCTGGTGGAATATTGATCGAAAAAGTAAGCCCTACACCTACTCCTCAAGCACAGCCTAGCCCAAGCCCTACACCTACTCCTCAAGCACAGCCTAGCCCAAGCCCTACACCTACTCCTCAACCAGCCGTTTCTCGTCCTGCTCGTCAACCGCAATCGGGTAATTGTGAATGTCCTTATGACAGGGATTCTGCGGGTCGTAATTGTGGCCGACGTTCTGCGTATTACAAAACCGATGGAGGATCACCCGTTTGTTATACCAAGAATTAGAGAAAAGTAGTCGTTGGGTGCGTCAGCCTAACTAACCCAGGTTTACTGGGGAAACTATTAGGACTAACGCACCATTTTGATTATGGAAAAAATCACGTTGTTAACGTGGGGTTTAATCACTGATCCCGCCACCTCTCCACCTGCTGACTGTAGCGACGGGCGGAAACATCAGGGGAGAGATGGGCGATCGCCTAAGCCGTCCAAGGGCAAATCCACACCCGAAACGCCCAACGCTGAAGCAAAGGGGTACAATCGAAACAGAGATCTAGAAGGGAATTATGACAACAGAAGAACTCTTGATAGCCAAATGGCGTAATCTTTCCCCCGACAAGCAACAAGAAGCAATAGCCTTTGTCGATTGCCTCAGTCGCCCCAATACCGATAGCCCACTGGGGCAAAAACTCCGGGCAATTCGTGCAAAAATTCTTGAATCGGGGATACCCCTTCTCACGGACAGAGAACTAGAACAGGAAATTCGCGAACGACGAGGGGATCGAGAGGCAAGTTACTAATGGTTCTTTCTTTCGTTGATTCAGGGATTCTCATTGCGGCCGCCCGTGGCACTCCTCCCCGTGCTCAACGGGCTTTAGATATTTTAGCTGATAGCGATCGCATTTTTTGCTCCAGCATTTTTATTAAATTAGAAGTCCTACCAAAATCATTATGCTACCAACAAACATTAGAAAGTGAGTTTTATGAAACCTTTTTTCAGGGTGTAACTTACTGGATAAGCGACTTAGAAGCACTCAGTCAATTTGCCTATCACTTGGCTTGCATCTATGGATTATCTGGACTAGATGCCCTCAATATTGCTGCTGCAATTTCACTGAAAGCTGATGAATTTATCACAACTGAAAAACCAACAAAACCAATGTATCGTGTTCCCAACATTCAGTTTTTGACAGTTTAGTCGTAGGGTGCGTCAGCAGGATTAACCTGAAAATCCTAAGAACTGACGCACTCTCTTCTCCCATGGATGATTGACACTCCCCGCGCTAAAGCGACGGGGATTCTTGGTTCATCGACCGGACTTAACCGAGCAGGATTGCTCCAACCCAGCCAGAGGTCTAATCTCCCCAAGCGTATAACTTCCCGTTTGCCCCAC
>NZ_JAYGHW010000059.1:0-3821 GCF_034932185.1 Spirulina sp. CCNP1310
TCTTCCTCGTCGACCCGCTCGTCCAGTCGGTCGCCCCCTTCACCCGCTCGCTGATCTTCCCGTCGATGGTGACGCTCGCCGACTTCAGCGTTCCCAAGCTGGTGTTCGGCACGATCCTCGTCGGCGCCCTCTGGCGCCGGCTGCAGCGGGCGCCGGGTCACGCCGTGCGGCGTCTCGCGACGGGGTGCCTGGCGGTGCTCGCCGTCGTGGCGGCTCTCGCCGCGTTGGGGCTGCTTCCCATCGTCAACCTGCAGAACCCGACGCTGATCCGCCTCTCCTTCGGCTTCTTCCTCGCGGATCTGCCCGGCCCCTTCGGCACCGAGTACGTCTACGCCGCGGCACTTCTCGTGGCCGCCGGCGTGCTCTGCACGGCCGCCCTGAAGTGC
The DNA here is from genome assembly GCF_034932185.1 of Spirulina sp. CCNP1310. Taxonomy (NCBI): domain Bacteria; kingdom Bacillati; phylum Cyanobacteriota; class Cyanophyceae; order Spirulinales; family Spirulinaceae; genus Spirulina; species Spirulina sp. CCNP1310. Next base: position 387 of record NZ_JAYGHW010000059.1, read on the forward strand.
AGCGCGCCGCGGGCGGCGACGTTGCTGTGCGCGGGTATCGTCACCGCCTTCGGTGCCCACGAGGTCGTCAACGGGCGCTTCAACCGGGCGGAGCTGAGCCCCTCCCAGCGGGCCGCCTACGAATGGATCGGCCGCAGCGGCGACCCGGCCGAGACCCTCGTCCTGACGTCCTCGCAGCGCGACATCGCCGTGGAGGACGAGGTGGCGAACGTCGCCGGCGTGGCCCCCGACGGGCGGCCCTACGACTGGTCCCTCCCCTGGCTGCCGGTGATTTCCGACCGTGGCGCCGTCTTCAACCGGGGAAACTACGTCGCCCGCTTCACCGGCTCGATGCCGCTGGTCGCCGGCGAGCCGCCGCCGCTCGCCGCCCTCGACCGCGCCTACTGGCATCCCGCCGATCCCGAGAGCCTCGCCCTGATGCGGGCGTGGGGCGTCACGCACATCTACGTCCCCGACCGCCACCAGGCGATCCTCGCGGACGCCCTCGCCCGTGCGGCGGGCGTGACCCGCGTCTTCGCGACCCCGTCCGACGACTGGCCTACTCGCGAGAACGTCGTCTATCGTGTAGAGCCGGCCACCTGACCCTCGGACCCGAGCACCTCGCATCCCGTCGACTGAATGATTCCCCTCGCTCGCCCCACGACCGCGAGCCTCGCGTCGCGCACCCGAGGACGACGCTGCGCGCCGGACGCCTCGCTTGAGCACGCATCGCCGCGGGTGTAAGCGACGACGCGCAGCGCGCGGGAAAGGTCTTCCATGAAGGTCGCCGTCATCGACTACGGCATGGGCAATCTGAAGTCCGTCATCAACGCCTTCGACAGCGTCGGCGCGGACGCGGCCATCGTCGACGATCCGGCGCGGCTCGCCCAGGCCGAGCGGATCGTGCTGCCCGGCGTCGGCGCCTTCGCGCGCGGCATGCAGAACCTGCGCGAGGGCGGCTGGTGCGAGGCGCTCGAGGAGCAGGTCCGCGGGCGCGGCAAGCCGTTCCTGGGCTTCTGCGTGGGCATGCAGCTCCTCGTCGGGACCGGCCACGAGCACGGCGTCAACCCGGGCCTCGGCTGGATCGCCGGCGACTGCGTGCGCCTCACCCCGTCGGACCCGTCGCTGCGCGTGCCGCACATCGGCTGGAACGACGCCACGATCCACAAGCGGGACGGCGTCTTCCGGGACCTCGGCGAGGCCGCGACCTTCTACTTCGTGCATTCCTACGCGGTCGTGCCGCAGGATCCCTCCGTCGTCGCGGCCACCTGCGACCACGGCGGCCCGTTCGCGGCGGCCGTGGAGGTGGGCAACATCGCCGCCACGCAGTTCCACCCCGAGAAGAGCCAGCACGCCGGCCTGAAGATCATCGAGAACTTCCTCTCCTGGAGGCCGTGAGCATGCTCAAGACCCGCCTCATCCCGGTCCTCCTCCTGAAGAACGGCCTGCTCGTGCGCAGCGAGACCTTCTCGGTGCATCAGGTGATCGGCAACCCGTACTACGAGGTCAAGCGCTTCAACGAATGGAACGTCGACGAGCTGGTCTATCTCGACATAACCCAGGACGACCGCTACGACATCGGGCGCGACGACCACAAGACCAAGGACATGGGCGGGCCGCTCGCCATCCTCGAGGCGGTGAGCAAGACCTGCTTCATGCCGCTGACCTGGGGCGGGCGCATCCGCTCCACCGAGGACATGCGCGCGGTCTTCAACGCGGGCGCCGACAAGGTCGCCATCAACTCGCAGGCGTTCCGCGAGCCGGAGCTGATCACCCGCGGCGCGGCCATCTTCGGGAACCAGGCGATGGTGGTGAGCATCGACGCCAGGCGCGAGGAGGACGGCCGCCATCAGGTCTACATCGACGGCGGGCGCACGGCGACGGGCGTCGAGGCGACCGAGTGGGCACGCCGGGCGGAGGCCCACGGTGCGGGCGAGATCCTGCTGCAGAGCCTCGACCGCGACGGGACCGGGCGCGGCTACGACCTCGACCTCGTGCGCGCCGTGGCGGAGGCGACGACGATCCCGGTCATCGCCTGCTCGGGCGTCGGGCGATTCGAGCAGTACAAGCACGGCGTCGAGGCCGGCGCCGCCGCGGTCGCCGCCGCGAACATCTGGCATTTCAAGGAGCTCGCGGATCGCCAGGGCAAGCGGGCACTCGCGCGCGCCGGCGTGAACGTGCGGCTTTGAGCGATCCTGCACGTCCGGAGCCGAGATCTGGACAAGTGCGCGGCGGGCGCGCTACCTGCGGGGCGACGGCCGTGCTCGAACCTCCCGGCGACGTCTGCCGCACCTGGGAACCAGACCATTGACGCACCGCATCGGCCCGGGCCACGCGAGCCACGTCGCCATCATGCTGGGATGGCTGCTCGCCTACAACGTCGTTCTCCAGCTCGCGGGGGTGACGCGCACGATCCAGATCTGGGATCCCGTGATCCTGACGCAGATCCTCAACCCGCTCACCATCCTCCTCCTCGTCCTCGTCCCCGGCGACAAGAGCTTCCTGCTTCCCCGCGGCCCGATGCAGGCGCTCCTCCTGGCGAGCGTCGCCTTCGCGGCCGCCGTCGGGCTCGTGGGCATGCTGCTCGGCCAGGCGTTCAGCCTACGCTACGCGCTCTCGGCGCTGTTCAACGGTGCCGCCGCCTACGTCGTCTACAGCCTCGGCCGGGCCCTGCCCTCCCCGATCGCGGGGGCGCCGCCGTTCCGGCTCATCGCCTGGGCGGCGCTCGTCGCGGCCTTCGTCAGCATCACGGCCGTCATCGTGTTCGACCGGCTCGGCTTCGTCCAACGTTTCTCCGCGGACGCGTACAACCAATTGCTGCCCTTCGCCTATTTCCTGCCGGGGACCATGCTGGCGGCGCTGGCGACCCTGCTGCCCATCATCCTGTCGAACAAGCGCGGCGCGATCCTCATGGTGATCGCCGTCGGCGCCCTGTTCGTCGCCGCGCGCCTGGGCACGACCCGAATCGACCCGAAGCGCGCGATCCCTCTGGCGCTCGCAGCGCTCGCCGCCGGCGTGGTCGTCCTCGCCGTCGCCGCACCGCATCTGCAGAACACGCTCTGGCCCCGCGTCGTCGGCTTCCTCCAGGCCTCCTCGCTGGCGGAGCTGGACGTCGTCTCCGGCGGCCGGCTCGCCGAGCTGCGTGCGGCCTTCGCCGATCTGAGCCCGATCCAGTTCCTGCTCGGCGGCGGGGCCGGGTACTTCTATGCCTGGGAGTACGGCACGGAGGTCATCCTCCAGCACAACGTCCACTTCTCCCCCGCGACGCTGGCGCTGCGCTACGGCGTGCCGTTCGCCGTCGTCTTCTACGGCGTCGTCGGATGGGTGCTGCTGCGTGGGCTGATCGAGGCGCGCCTCGCGCGCTGGGACCGGGCGCGGCTCTTCCCGCTGCTCTACGTCGGCGGCGCGGCCGCCTACAGCCTCACCGCGTTCTCCATCCACATCGACCTGTTCTTC
>NZ_JAYGHW010000060.1:0-3513 GCF_034932185.1 Spirulina sp. CCNP1310
CCCTCAACCCCACCCCTTACAAGCATGACAATCATTGATCAAGCCAACATCAACCTTCCCGAACTCCTCTCCCGCGTAGAGCATGGAGAAGAAATCATCATCTCCAACCAAGGAATTCCCATTGCTAAACTCATCCCATTTCAGCCCGCCTTCAATCGCAGATCAAGCCTAGGTCAAGATCAGCATCGCTTCACCGTACCCGAAAACTTCAATGATCCCTTACCAGAAAATCTCTTAATTGCCTTTGAAGGTGGTGCAGAATGAAACTTTTATTAGATACCCAATGTTGGCTCTGGTGGTTTGCTCAACCCGAAAAACTCAATGATAACGCCATTGAAATGATTGCTGAAGAAACCAATGAAATATGGTTTTCTGTTGCCAGTGTTTGGGAGATTGCCATTAAAGTTTCCATCGGTAAACTACCACTACCAGACCCAATTGATCACTACATCCCTAGTCGGATCAATGCCCTCGGTGCAAAATCTTTAACCATCACCAATTCCCATGCCTTGCAAATTGCCACACTTCCCTTATATCATCGCGATCCCTTTGATAGAATCTTGATTGCACAAGCTCAAATAGAAAATATGACGCTGGTTAGTGCAGACTCAAAATTTAATCAATATCCTGTCTCTCTACTATGGGCAGGACGTTCATAAATCTTTCGAGATCACAACAATCCTAACGCCTGGTTCACCTCGTCCAATGTTAAATTAGGCGCATCCTCCTCCTCCGCCTGAGCCTGTGCTAAATCCTCCCGATTCTCTAACAACGCTTGATCCTGCTTCTTCCCAGACGGCCAAACCATCACCCCTTGCCCTTCAAAAAACACCCCCTATCCTAACCCAAAACCCCTAGGGCGAATGGATGCGATGGGGATTCTTCCCCTCCTAGTGGGATAATGGAAACCATGGGCAGGCGATCGCCCCCACTGTTAAGAGAGGACAAAATGGGTATGGTTCACACCGTTGGTATGATTAGCAGCTATCAGGGTCTCCATCAATGGGATTGGCTTTGGTCGCAAACACCCCATCCTTGCGGTCGGTGGGGTGATATCCAAATCCTCGCCCCGGTTGAAAATCCTGACTATCTCCTGCTTTATAATTTCCACGATTTCCCCCTTGATCCCGCCCCCCTTCCCCTGGGGCAACGGTGGCGGCGCAGTCGCCGCGCCCAACGCGCCCAACAATTGGCCCGCAACGCAGAGATGCGCCATCGCCTTACGCAAGTTCCCCGGCATCGAATGATCTCGATTGTGCGGGAACCGCCTTTTCCGGAAAAGAAGGGCGATCGCATTCGTCACTATGTCCAAGCCCAAGACTATTGCAGCCATGTCTTTGGCCCCGATGATTTAGCCCCTAAGCCCCATGTGATGCCCGCGATCTGGTACTACAATCGCAGTTTTCAGGATTTAAATACAATGCCGCCGCCGATGAAGACGGAGCGTTGCGCCTGGATTACTTCGGGGATTGCCCGCACCGCCCACCATCGCCGCCGCCTCGATTTCCTGCGCCTGCTCAGACAGGAACAAGTGAGTTTTGATCTCTACGGCCGGGATTTGCCCCCCGATGTTCAGAGTCGCGGCACGGTGTTGAATAAGGCGAATATTCTCGCCCCTTATTATTACAATTTGGCCATTGAAAACTATGCCGATAATGATTGGTATGTGAGTGAAAAGTTATGGGATGCGCTATTAGGGTGGTGTTTGCCGATCTATTACGGTGGCCCGGCGGCGGATCGGCTGTTGCCCCCCGGTAGTTTTTTGCGGTTGCCGAGTTTAGATGCGGCGGGGGTTGCCTATATTCAGGAGGTGACGGCAAATTTAGATGCTTGGCATGAGGCGCGGGAGGCGATCGCCGAAGCCCGGCAAATCATTCTCCACAAGTTAAATCTAGTCAATTGGCTCTCGGAATTAATCGGTTCGTAGGGGCGAAAAATTTTTCGCCCCATTCCCCCTCAAAAAATTTCCTTGTTCGTCGTAACGACTTTAGTCGTTGGCGTTTGATGAGGGGCAGCGGGCGGTTCCGAATCGGCCCCGTTATGTGATGTTGTACAATTTTGAGCATTGGTAGGTTATTGTAGACTGTAGGAAAGTTTTTTGAAGTAAAGTATGCAACGACCCATAGCGATCGATCTTTTTGCGGGATGTGGGGGGATGTCCCTCGGCTTAGAAGCCGCAGGCTTTGATATTGCTGCTGCCGTTGAATTTGATGCAGTTCATACATTAGTACATCATTTTAATTTTCCATACGGTGTAAGTCTTTGCAAAGACATTGCAACCGTCAAATCTCAAGATTTACTACGAGCGATAGATCGCAAAGGCTTTCAGCGTGAAGTTGATTTAATTGCTGGTGGGCCGCCCTGTCAAGGCTTTTCCCAGATGGGTAAAAGACAGCTTGATGATCCGAGAAATTCACTGGTATTTGAATATTTACGCATCATCAAAGAAATTAAGCCTAAATATTTTCTATTTGAAAATGTCCCTGGTATCGCCTCAGGTCAACACAAAAAATTCCTAGAAGAATTAATCCTTGAATTTGGCAATATCGGCTATTCAGTCCAAAAACCTATTTCTATCTTAAACGCAGCCTATTACGGTGCGCCACAACAGAGAAAAAGACTGATCTTAATCGGTTCAAGGTATGATGTTGAGCCAGCAACTTATCCTGAAAAAACCCATTTAGAAATAGACTCGGAAAAATTTGCTACAGTTAATCATCAGTTTATACAAATATCAACTTGTGAACAAGCCATTGGTGATCTAATTAACCACAATGCTTATGTACGAGGTGATCAGGGGATCAATTCCTCACAGCTAGATTATTCAGGCTTTAGAAAAAGTTTTGCGATGAAGCCCAGTGAAAAATTTAAGCTTTGTCACATTAGAAAAGTTTCCCACCAAGTTTATGGTCATATTGGCTCGAATCATACCAAAATGTCTATAGATCGATTTGCTGTCACCGCCCCAGGAACAGTAGAGCCAATCAGTCGATTTTTTAAACTGTCTCCTCATGGACAATGCAATACATTAAGGGCTGGAACAAATAGTGATAAGGGAGCTTATACAGCCCCTAGACCGATACATTATGCAGTCCCTCGATGTATTACGGTTAGAGAAGCAGCGAGGCTGCATACTTTTCCAGATTGGTTTCGTTTTCACAATACCATTTGGCATGGGTTTAGAGAAATTGGCAATGCAGTCATACCATTTCTTTCTCAGGCTTTAGGGAGTGAAATCATTAAAGCAATGCGGCTCAATTCTGAAGACTTTGAAATTTATACCCTTGATCAACAAGACGAAGATCCGTTAAATTATAACATGGCTCAAGCATCAAAATATTGGGATATTCCTGATAATGTCATCCCCAAAAGAAAAAGAGTGAGTAATGGGCACATCGAAAAAAAGAAAAAACTGAGCCCCCAGGGAAAAATGTGAGAGGCTAGAGGAGGAAGACTCAGGGAGAAAAGCTCATGGCAAAAGGATTTGGTCGAATCAAGCGCCGCCGAAAAAAC
>NZ_JAYGHW010000061.1:0-1339 GCF_034932185.1 Spirulina sp. CCNP1310
TTCTGAGATAAGTTGTTTTTCCGCAGTTATACCGCATAAAAAAGCCTTCGTTTTCCGGAGGCTTTTTTATGCGAGAGTCTTTTTCTTTAGCAATTTTTCAGTAGCAAAATTAACATCCGCCCTGCCCGCTTTTTTTTATTGAATTACATCTTGTTTGATCATCTTATCGGAAAGAAAAGAATTATTGAACTACAAAGTATATTCCTTATATCCTTTTTAGCCAGCCGGTTATACTCATCCTTGTTCTGTTGGCAAGGGTAACTTCATGTTCGGTCTCGTTGCTTTTAAACAGCACTGCTGTTTGTGCATGGGGCTGAATTTTTTGAGGTATTTCGTCCTGATAGGTTTGAAGTTGCCCACCGTCTTCGTCTTTCCAGTCGGTATTTAAATAGGTTATCAGGGAAAATTTACGATCGAAATTATCCTGAAACTGATCCTTGTGCCTTTTATAGTAAGTCCCTTTTTCATAAACAGCATAATGAAACTCACTCGCATTGATTCCTGCATAGCAGGTTTCGTTCAGCCTTTCAATAAACTGATCTACCTGTAGCAGGAAGGCCTGCTCAAATTCGTTTTCTGAAGATTTATCAAGCCAATGAATTTTGTCACTTCTCATGGATTGAGCTGCATCTTTTATCTTTTTATTTCCAATACCTGCTAAAAACATGGTGTTGGATTGATGCAAATGATTGGCATGAGCAAGAAGTCCTGCAGCTAAGGTTTTATCAAGGAAAAAGGGACTGATGCCGACCTGATTTTGCAGGTAACTATCTATTAATTCATCAAATGATTCCTGCACGGGGTAGTATTAAGCCTGCAAAGTAAGTCCATTCAATACATACCTCGTGGCAATTCTTTTTTGAGCTTGTTTACTGCCTTTGTATGAGGCTCTTTTTCCCGGATAGGTTTCCTGAAAAAGATTTTATTTATACAAAAGGGGCTGTCTCTTTTTATAAAGACAGCCCCTTTTTCAACATCAGAAAATAGAATTAATTGTCTGACTTCTGCAAGCCATTGCTTACAGATGATTTTTTTCCTTCCGGATTTTTCCCGGATCCTTCTATAAAAAGGGTCTGAGTAGGGAAGGCAAATTCAATACCCTCGTTTTCAAATGCCCGGTACATTTTCAGGAGCAAATTTTGTTGATTATTCATATAGGTTACATAATCGGAATTGCCTACAAAATAAACAATCTCAAAATTAAGGCTGAAGTCTCCGAAACCGGAGAAATGTGCCCGGTCGAAAGTAAGATCTTCCTGTTCCTTTATCATATTTTCCACCATGGGTGGAATCATTTCAATCTTAGCTGAAGGCGTACCGTAAATAACACCGACTTTTA
>NZ_JAYGHW010000062.1:0-1220 GCF_034932185.1 Spirulina sp. CCNP1310
CCGTGTGCCCCACGGTAGTTAGTCCCAGGCGCAGGATGTTGATGGCAGCATTCACATCTCGGTCAGCCTCATAGCCGCAATGGGGACAGTGATGGGTTCTGACTGAGAGTGCCTTCTGGACTCGTTTGCCGCAGTTTGAGCAATCCTGGCTCGTGTAGTGGGGAGGAACGGCCACCGTTACCTTCCCATATTTCCTGCCAAAATACTCCAACCAACAGCGAAACATTGACCATCCTGCATCACTAATCGACTTGGCTAGATGCCGATTGCGCACTAACCCTTTCACATTCAAACCTTCATAAGCAACCAAATCGTTAGATTGGATGACGCAGTAGGCGATGCTCTTCGCCCACTCATTACGCTGCCTACTTACCCTTAAATGCTTCCGGGCGTATCGGTTCCTAGCCTTGTGATAGTTCCTTGACTGTGGTTTTGCCCCCTTGCGGTACTTTCTGGACTTCTGCCGATTGGCTCTGTTCAACCGCCTTTCAGACTTACGATAGAACTGTGGTGCTTCCACCACAGTGCCATCGCTGGCAGCGATGAAATACCGCAAACCGAGGTCAAGACCAACGGCTTTTTGACTCGGCTCACTCTGCACTTGAACATTCACTTGGATGCAGCACTGAACGTAGTAGCCATTGGCGCGACGGACTAAGCGAACCCGCTTAATCAGGGATTCGTCATAGCGTGCCAGATCGTAGGTTCCGATCAACCGCAATTCCCCAATCCCGAAGCCATCCGTAAACTTGATGCGCTTCGATTCAAGCAACTTCCATCCAGAGGTTTTGTACTCCACCGAGCGGGAATGCTTCTTGAACTTAGGGAATCCTACTGGCTCTACTCCCTTTTTGCAGTTGTCGTAGAACCGACTGATTGCACTCTAAGCCCGTTCTGCCGAAGCTTGACGAGCCATGGAATTGAGTTTCTTAGCAAAGGGAAACTCCTCAGCCAACTCTTTGCAGAGCTTGCTAAGGTCGTATTTACCCACTCCCTGGTTGTCCATCCAATGACGCACAGCTTTGTTACGGATAAACTGAGCCGTCCGTATAGCGTCGTCAATAGCGGTAGCCTGGGCAGGCTTTACCCGTGCTTTGAACTCAAGTACAATCATTCTCTTATGCTAGCATATCTGGCGTAAGAATGCGGCTAAAGCCGCCGTTGCTTTTCATCCCTGGGTTAAAACCGCATTGCTCTCAAGCTATCGGGATATTCCGTAA
>NZ_JAYGHW010000063.1:0-902 GCF_034932185.1 Spirulina sp. CCNP1310
TAGAGGGTATCTGTGAAGAAAAGATAAAGAAGAGGGGGGTGAAAGCCTCAAAAGAGGGAAAAAGGGGATAAAGAACGCAAGAGTAGAAAATGCCTAGACAAGGATACCCCAGCGATGTGAGCGACGCAGAATGGGAAATCATCGAACCCTTATTGCCCGCAGCCAAGTCCGAAACCGGTCGGGGGAGAAGGAGAACCGTGGATTTGAGAGGAGTGTACAACGCGATTCGATATCTCACTCGCACGGGATGTGCGTGGGAGTTGCTCCCCAATGACTTTCCACCGCCGAAAACGGTCTATGGGTATTGGCGCAAGTGGGAAAAGAAAGGTGTATGGCAAAAGATTCACGATGAGTTGAGGAAGAGAGTCAGAGAGCAAGAAGGTCGCTCCAAAACAGCAACGGGAGGACTCATCGATAGCCAATCGGTGAAAACCACAGATATCGGAGGCAGTGACCGGGGCTACGACGGGGGCAAAAAAATCAATGGGCGTAAACGTCACATCATGGTTGATACCTTGGGGTTGCTCATCACGGTGATTGTTCATGCCGCGAATTTCGCCGATAGCACCTCAGCCCGGATGGTGGTTGCTGATGCCCATTTGAATGAACCCACCCTGGAGCATATCTGGGCAGATCAAGGCTATCGAGGCGATAGATTGCAGCGCGTGGCGGATAGCTGTGCAGTGGAATTGGAAGTGGTTGAACGGACTGAACCGGGTTTTGCGGTTCTACCGAAACGTTGGGTAGTAGAACGGACATTTGCTTGGTTGGGGAAGTATCGCCGTTTAAGTAAAGACTATGAGCGTCTTCCCCAAATGAGTGAGTGTTTTGTTTATCAAGCCATGACATCTTTAATGCTCAAACGTCTTGCTGTTTAATCTTTTCTTTACAGATACCTTCTA
>NZ_JAYGHW010000064.1:0-749 GCF_034932185.1 Spirulina sp. CCNP1310
GCTTCCCTCGATGAGTGGCTCTACAACGGTGGTCCCTACCAACTGGTGATTTTCCACTTCCTGATCGGCATCTTCTGCTACATGGGTCGTCAGTGGGAACTCAGCTACCGCTTAGGGATGCGTCCTTGGATCTGCGTTGCTTACTCTGCACCCGTTTCCGCCGCCTCCGCCGTGTTCCTCATCTACCCCATGGGTCAAGGTTCCTTCTCCGACGGTATGCCCCTGGGTATCTCCGGAACCTTCAACTTCATGTTGGTGTTCCAAGCCGAGCACAACATCCTGATGCACCCCTTCCATATGTTGGGTGTGGCGGGTGTCTTCGGTGGTGCGTTGTTCTCCGCCATGCACGGTTCCTTGGTGACTTCCTCCTTAGTGCGGGAAACCACCGAAATCGAAAGCCAAAACTACGGCTACAAATTCGGACAAGAAGAAGAAACCTACAACATCGTTGCAGCCCACGGCTACTTCGGTCGTCTCATCTTCCAATACGCTTCCTTCAACAACTCCCGCGCCCTGCACTTCTTCTTAGGTGCTTGGCCCGTGATCGGGATTTGGTTCACCGCTCTGGGTGTGTCCACAATGGCATTCAACCTGAACGGTTTCAACTTCAACCAGTCTGTTCTGGATAGCCAAGGTCGCGTCATCAACACCTGGGCGGACATCCTGAACCGCGCTAACCTCGGTTTTGAAGTGATGCACGAACGCAACGCCCACAACTTCCCCTTAGATTTGGCTTCTGCTGAGTCTGC